>CABPXX010000084.1 GCA_902461475.1 uncultured Eubacteriales bacterium
GGGTGCTGGACTGCTGTGCCGCTCCCGGCGGCAAGTCTTTTGCCGCTGGCGTGGACATGAACAATGAGGGGGAGATTATCTCCTGTGACATTCACCCCCACAAGATCAAGCTGCTGGAGGCGGGGGCTAGCCGTCTGGGCCTGTCCATTCTGACTGCCCAGTTGCAAAGCGCCGCTCAGCGTCGGGAGGATTGGGTGGAGCAGTTTGATACGGTGCTGGTGGATGTGCCCTGCTCGGGTTTGGGTATCATCCGCAAGAAGCCGGATATCCGCTACAAGGACCCCAAGCCTCTGGACGGGCTGCCCCAGGTGCAAAAGGGCATCGTGGACAACTGCGCGGCCTATGTACGCCCCGGCGGGGTGATGATCTACGCCACCTGTACCATGCGGGAGCGGGAAAATCAGGACGTGGTGGCGTGGTTTTTGCAGCAACACCCAGAATTTACGTTGGAGGCATTTGATTTGCCCCATTTTGGGCGCCAGGAAGGCATGATGACGTTCTGGCCCCATATACATCACACAGACGGCTTTTTCGTGGCCCGTCTGCGAAAGAAGGAGGGTTAAGCCGTGATCGACATCAAATCCATGCTGCCAGACCAACTGGGGGCGTATCTCAAGGAGTTGGGACAGCCCGCTTTTCGCTCCAAGCAGATTTTTCAGTGGCTGCACCGTGGCGTGACCTCCTTTGACCAGATGACCGATCTGCCCAAGACCCTGCGGGAGACCTTGAAGGAGCAGTGCTACATCACCGCCCCCATTGTGGAGCGGAAACAGCAGTCCGCCTTAGACGGCACCATCAAATACCTGTGGCGGCTGCGGGATGGCAACTGCGTGGAGACGGTACTCATGCGCTATCAGCACGGGAATACCGTGTGTGTCTCCTGTCAGGTGGGGTGCAACATGGGGTGTAAGTTCTGCGCCTCCACCCTGGGCGGAAAGGTCCGGGACTTGCAGCCCAGCGAAATTTTAGACCAGATCATTTTTACCCAGTTGGACAGCGGGGCGGAGATTTCCAACATCGTGATGATGGGAATCGGGGAACCTCTGGACAATTTTGACAATGTAATCCAATTTTTGCACCTGGTCAACCATCCCCAGGGGGTGAACATCGGCATGCGCCACATCTCCCTGTCTACCTGTGGCCTGGTGAAGAAAATTGACAAATTGGCACAGTTGGGGTTACAATTAACGCTAAGCGTATCCCTTCACGCCCCCGACGACGAGACCCGCTCCAAGCTGATGCCGGTGAACCGGGCCGTGGGGGTAGACCTGCTGATGGACACCTGTCGGCGGTATTTCCAGCAGACGGGACGGCGTATCTCCTACGAGTACGCCATGATCGACGGCGTCAATGACGGCGACCAGCAGGCGGACCTGCTGGTGAAACTGCTGCGAGGACAGCCTGGACATGTGAATTTGATCCCCCTCAACCACGTGGAGGAATCTCCCCTCAAACCCAGCCGCCGGGTGCGGCAATTCCAGAAACGGTTGGAATCCCAGGGCGTCACAGCCACCGTGCGGCGTAAGCTGGGGGGCGACATTGACGCCTCCTGTGGTCAGCTGCGCCGCAAGCACATGCAGCAAGATCAGCTCCAGCCCGGAAAGGACGAAGCCCTATGAACATCTTTGGAATGACGGATATCGGCTCGGTACGCAGCGAGAACCAGGACAGCTATGCCGTGCGCCAGCTCAGCGAGCAGGTGGCCATTGCGGTGGTCTGCGATGGTATGGGCGGCGCGCGAGCGGGCAATGTGGCCAGCGCCATTGCGGTGGAGAGTTTTGCTGCGAAGCTGGAGGAACTGTGCCAGGATGGGGTCCCGGAGGGGGAGCAGGACTGTACCCAGCTGCTCCGCCAGGCCTGTGACCAGGCCAACACCCACGTCTACCAGCTCTCCCGCACCGATGAGCAGTATCGGGGGATGGGGACCACCTTGGTGGCGGCACTGCTGCTGGACCAGGAGGCCTATGTCATCAATGTAGGGGATAGCCGCTGCTATCACCTCCACGATGGGGAGATTCAACAGGTCAGCTGTGACCACTCCCTGGTACAGATGCTGGTCTCTCGGGGGGATATCACCCCGGAGCAGGCCCGCACCCACCCCAAGAAGAACCTGATTACCCGGGCACTGGGTGTGGACCGGGATGTGACGGCAGATTGTTACCATGTGACCTGGCAGGAGGGAGACAGCCTGCTGCTGTGCAGCGATGGCCTGTCCAACGTCCTCACCGACCAGGTTTTGCTGGAGCAGGCTGTGGAGCAGCGCCCCCTAGAGGAGCGGTGCCGCAGTATGATGCGTATGACGTTGGAGCACGGTGCGCCGGACAATGTGACCATTGTCATAGCGCAGCGGTGAACCACAACGAGGAGGAACATTTACCATGGATCAATACATAGGTAAAATGCTCGACAATCGCTATGAGATTTTAGAGCGTATTGGCGTGGGTGGCATGGCCGTGGTGTATAAGGCCCGATGCCATCGGCTCAATCGGCCGGTGGCCATCAAGATCCTCAAGCCGGAGCTGGCCAGCGACGCGGAGTTCCGCCGCCGTTTCCAGGCGGAGTCTCAGGCGGTTGCCATGCTGTCCCATGTCAACATTGTGGGTGTCTATGACGTGTGCCAGAGCGATGGGCTCAACTACATTGTCATGGAGCTCATTGACGGCATGACCTTGAAGCAATATATGCAAAAGCGCGGCACTCCCTTGAAGTGGCAGGAGGCCCTGCACTTTATCTCCCAGGTGCTGCGGGCACTGGACCACGCCCACAGCCGGGGCATCATCCACCGGGATATCAAGCCCCACAACATTCTGGTGCTGCGGGACGGGAGCATTAAGGTGGCTGACTTTGGCATTGCTCGCTTGACGTCCTCTCAGGCCACCCTGACCCAGGAGGCCATCGGGTCGGTGCATTACATCTCCCCGGAGCAGGCCAAGGGCAGCCACATCGACGGGCGGTCGGACCTGTACTCTGTGGGCGTCATGCTCTATGAGATGCTTACCGGGCGGCTGCCCTTTGAGGGCGAGACCCCGGTGCTCATTGCCATTCAGCACATCAACTCCATTCCCATTCAGCCTCGGGAATTGAATCCCGATATCCCCGTGGGTCTGGAGGCCATCACCATGAAGGCTATGGCCCCCAATCCCAACCAGCGCTATGCTTCCGCTCAGGATATGTTGGATGCGGTGACGGAGTTTCAGAAAAATCCCGATGCCGTTCCCTCGGACACCATCCGTATTGACAACATCGAGGAGCCCACTCGGGTGATCCCCGTTCCCGGTGCCCGGGAGCCGGAGCAGCAGCAACCAGTCTCCGACGACACCGGAGTATTGTACGACGGGGATGACGAGTACTATGACGAGGAGGGCGAGCGGACCGAGCGCATCAAGCTGTTCGGAGGCCGTGTCAAGCTTCCGCCCATTGCGGTGGCCGTGGCGGCTATCCTTATCTTCGTAGTGGGTATCGTGATTTTCCTCTTTAATTTCATCCGAGGTGCCATCTTTGCTCCAGCCAAGGAGTACACCGTGCCCAACCTGTTGGGCTATACCCTGGAGGAGTTGGAAAAGGATCCATCCATCCTGGGCGATTTCACCATCGAGGTGGGCGAGACGGTGTTCAACGAGGAGTATGAGAAGGACCAGATCTGCGAACAGACCCCTGAGGCCGACGAAAAGGTCAAGGATGGTAAGTCCACCATCACCGTTACCATCAGTGGCGGAACAGAGGAACTGAAGATGATTGACGTCACCGGCTGGGAACTGGAACGGGCATTGAAGAAGCTGGAGGAGGATATGAAACTCAAAGTGGTCACAGAGGAGGAGTATTCCTCCACCACGGAAGAGGGCTATATCATCTCCTACACTCCCCAGAAGGATACCGAGCTGGAAGAGGGGGACGAGGTGACCCTGGTGGTCAGCAAGGGCAAGGAGAATCAAAAGGTCGCTGTAGGCAATTACGTGGATTTGAGCCTGGAGCAGGTGAAAGCCCAGCTGGAGCTGCAGGGGCTCAAAGCCAATGTGAAGGAGTATCACAGCGATACCTATGCCGCCGGCAAGGTGATGTGGCAGAGCATTGAAAAGGGAACCATGGTGGACCCTGGTACCACCATTGACCTCCAGGTTAGCCTTGGCCCAGAGGCCACCCAGCCCCCCGTCACCAATCCCCCGGTGGTGACCACAGACGCCCCGGTGAAGAAGACCATCACCGTGGACCTCAGCGACTACTCCGGTACCATTGATTTAAAGGTGACGTTGGGTTCCACCACCGTCTTTGACGGCAAGTGGAATGCCGATGAGAAGGGCGACTTCTCCCGTGAAGTGACCCAGAGTCCCGGCACCACCAAGCGAGTGACCATCGAGATCAATGGGGAGCGGGTGGAGAGCTATGACTTGGAGTTTTAACGTATGACGGGTACCATCATTAAGGCCCTCAGCGGCTTCTATTATGTGGACGTGGGGGCGGAGCAAGAGCCCATCACCTGCCGGGGCCGGGGTAAACTGCGCCACCAGAAGATCACCCCTCTGGTGGGGGACCACGTGGCCATTACGGTGACCGAGGACGGCACTGGGATGGTGGATGAGGTCCTGCCCCGCTCCAATCAGTTCCAGCGGCCTATGGTGGCCAATATGGACCAGCTGGTGATTTTGGCCTCCGGGGCCATCCCGGTCACGGACCCATTCCTCATTGACCGGATGGTATCTCTGGCCGAGTACAAGGGGTGCCAGCCCATTATCTGCTTTAACAAGTGCGATTTAGAGCCCGCTACTCAGCTGGTGGAGCTGTATCAGAAGGCTGGATTTCAGTCCTTTGCCATCAGTGCCCAGACGGGCGAGGGCCTGGAGCAGCTGCTGGGGGTTCTGGATGGGAAGATCTCCGCATTCACTGGAAATTCCGGTGTGGGCAAGTCCAGCGTGCTCAACGCCCTGTGCCCGCAATTCGGCTTGAAGGTGGGCCAGGTCAGCGAAAAGTTGGGCCGTGGCCGCCACACCACCCGTCACGTGGGAGTTGTTCCGCGTAGGGGGCGGACTGGTGGCAGATACCCCCGGATTCTCCGCCTTCGATGTGGAACAGATGGAGCTCATCCCCAAGGAGGAGCTGGCCAACACCTTCCGGGAATTCCACCCCTATTTGGAGCAGTGCCGCTTTGTGGGGTGTGCCCACGTCAAGGAGCGGGGCTGCGCGGTGCGTGAGGCGGTGGACAACGGTGCCATCGCTCCCAGCCGCTATCAGAGCTATGTGCGCCTGTATGATCAGGTGAAGTCCCGCCCCCAGTGGGAAAAATAAATTGGATCAGGAACCAGACAGCCTCTTCTTTCATATGCTGTAGTAGATTTCAGCATGGAAAGGAGAGGCTGGTGTTTTTGCGGGATGTAATTGTGAAGTCAATGTCCGGAAGTTTCCCAAAGCCCTGTGTGGGATTATGCGCCGGATTTTCGGCATCTCGGGTTGAGGGCATATCCCGGCCTCCATGGTCATATAGATACCTCAGAATGTGGACAAAGGGAGGATGTCTATGGATATGGAGTTACAGCCTGTGGTGCTGGAGGGATACCGCCAGGTTCTGGACACTGCGGTGACCCAGGAGGAAACACTGGAGAGCATTGTGCCGGATACTTACCCGGACATTGCCCGCATCGTCACGGCGGGTGTATGTCCGGGACTGCGAGCCGGGAGAGGGGACGGTGCGGCTGACAGGCACCATCCAGACCACGGTGTTCTACATCCCCGAGGGGGAGCAGCTGCCCAAGACCTTGGAGGTGGCCATCCCCTTCCAGTGTCTGAAAGACCATCCATCGCTGCGCACCACCACGGTGGTGCAATCCAGCGCCACGGTCACCTTCGCGGATGCCCGGGCGATCAATCCCAGAAAAGTGGTGGCCCGGGCGGAAATCATGGTGGAGCTCACCGCCTATGAACTGGCGGCCAAAGAGGTGAACACCGACGTCCAGGGCGGCCCAGAGGGGAGCTTGGAGAAGCGGCTGTTACCCGCTCGGGATATTGTGATTACCGGGGTGGTGGAGAAACCCTTCCTCTTTTCCGACTTGGTGTGCATGCCCCCCTCCAAGGGAGAGGTGCAGCAGCTGCTGCTGTGCCGACCCCAGCTGGATGTGATGGAGGGAAAGCTCATTGGCCGTAAGCTGGTGGTAAAAGGGTCCGTGAAGCTGTACCTGGTGTACCAGTGCGGGGACAGCGTCACTTCCACCTGTTTCGAGCTGCCCTTTTCCCAGGTGCTGGACGTGGAGCAGGAGGCGGGGGACCAGGGCTCTCAGGTGGATGTGCGCCTGAAAAGCGTGGACTGCCGCCTGCGAGAGGGAGAACTGGAGGTCACCGTGGAGGCCTGTGCCCAGGCGGTGGTGCGCATGGAGCGGGAGGTGACGCTGCTCTCCGACGTGTACTCGGTGAGCTGTCGGCTGGATGCCCAACGTTCCCCCTGTCCT
>CABPXX010000085.1 GCA_902461475.1 uncultured Eubacteriales bacterium
GGCTTCAAGCCTCTCGGGGCATTTTTGCAATTATTGGGCCACCTGGGCCGAGGAGCCGAAGCAGATGCGGCGGATGGGAGGGAGGACCACCTTCTGAATGGGATCCATGAAGGGCCCCACGCCTACGGCGCTGACGATGGTGCCCACAAAGACCAGGCTGGTGGGATAGCCTGTGATGCCCTGGTTGAGCTGAATCACACCCATAAATGCCAGAGACAGCACCAGAGCGATAACCACGGTGGCGGTGTCCACCACCACCTTGACCTGGCGGAAGGTCTTGCCCTTCACAGCCTGGGTGATGGCCAGGGTCATGCCCTCCATGGGCATGTTGATGAGATCAGTGGCCACATAGGCGGACACGCCAATGGCGATGAGCACCAGGCTGATGAGCATCACCACCACGCGCCCCGCCACAGTGGGCAGACAAAAGCCGCCCATAAGAAAGTTAGTGAAGTCCACGAAAAAGCCGAAGATGGTGGAGAAAATCAGCTGTGTCAGGTCAATGAGGCGAAATTCCCGCCGCTTGATGAGAATCTGAGCCACAATAAACAGGGAGAAAATGAGGATCACACAGGTGCCCATCTCGATGTTGGTGATGGCGCTGAGTACGGCGGGAATGGAGTTCACCGGCGACATTCCCAGGTTGGAGTTGGCCGCAAAGGTGACCCCAAAGGCCATGACAAACAGGCCCAGCACATAAAACAAAATCTGACAGCATAATTTTCGTCCATCTATATAATATGAAGTCTCCTTTTTTAGGCAGGAAGGAAACCACGGAAAACCAGATGGTTTTCCGCGGTTTCTCCCAATAAGCCCGTGATTATGATACATAATTATACGCCTGAGAGGACCTGGAATCAATATATAATTTGCATCATGCAAGATATTGGGCGATTGAAAAATGCGGGGAGATTCCACAAAAGGCAGGAGTTGGCGGGGATGGGAACAAAGGGGTTGAAATTTCTCAAGGTTATTTGTACAATGTAGGGGATCGCCTGCGAAGGAGCGAGAGCGGGCGGGAAAGAACGGGAAACCGTCAGAGTTTCCCAATCAGAAACGGGGAGGGCGAGAACCATGAAGCAACGATGTGAACTCGTCGGCCCGTGTTTGAACAGATCTGCGCAGAGGCATACCGGCAGAGGGCTCTGACGGTATGCCTTTCCTATGGAATGGAGAGGTGTGGGAGATGAGTGGCAGAGGGCGGCGGAGACGGGTGGTCAATTCCACCAGAGTCATCGCCTTATCGTTTGCTGGAGTCATTCTGATGGGAGCACTGTTGTTGATGCTTCCCATTTCGTCCCGGTCTGGGGTGAGCTGTGGGCCCATCACGGCCCTGTTCACCGCCACGTCCGCCACCTGTGTGACGGGCCTGATCGTGGTGGACACGCTGACGCAATTTACCTTATTTGGACAAGTGGTCATCTTGGCCCTGATTCAGTTGGGCGGCCTGGGCTTTATGAGTGTGATCTTCCTGTTGGCCAGCCTGGTGAAAAAGCGCATGTCCCTGAGTCAGCGGCTGATGATGGTGTCCGCCTTCAACCTTAACGACATGCATGACGTGGCCCGATTGGTGGGCGGAGCCTTCCGCCTGACCTTCCTGGTGGAAGGGATGGGCGCCATTGTGCTCACGGCGTGTTTCTGGCCCTGCTATGGACTGGGGGCCATTTGGAAGGGCGTATTCAACGCCGTGTCCGCCTTCTGTAATGCGGGCTTTGACCTGCTGGGCCCCGACGGCTTGGGCAGCCTGTCTACCTATTCCGATAACCCGGTGGTGCTGCTCACGGTGGCCTGCCTCATTGTGTGCGGCGGCCTGGGCTTTTTTGTGTGGGAGGAAATCATACACAAGAAATCCTTCCACCGCCTGTCCCTGTACAGCCAGATGGTGATTGTCATCACGGCATCCCTCATTGTGGGAGGCATGCTGTTTTTCCTGCTGGTGGAGCATGATAACCCCGAGACCTTGGTGGGAATGCCCTGGTGGCAGCAGGGGCTCAACGCCCTGTTCCAGTCCATCACCCTGCGTACCGCTGGATTTTTGAGCATTTCCCAGGGCGGACTGCGGGAGGTATCCCAGTTTGTGTGTGTCCTCTTCATGCTGGTGGGTGGCTCTGCCGGGTCCACCGCTGGTGGTATTAAGACCGTGACCTTGGGTGTGCTGGTGCTGGCCATGCGGGCTGGGCTCCACGGCCGCAGCGAGGTGACCATCCGGGGCCGCACCATCCCCCTGACCAAGGTGCTCTCCGCCGTGACCTTGGTGCTGGTGGTGTCTGTGATGTTCCTGTTCTCCTCCATCACCATCTCGGTGGTGGACGAGGTGCCTTATCTGTCTGCCGCCTTTGAGACGGCCTCTGCTCTGGGCACGGTGGGTCTGACCACCGGAATCACCCCAACCCTGTCCACCTTCTCCCACCTGCTGTTGGTGGCGATGATGTACTTGGGCCGTGTGGGTGTACTCTCTCTGTCCGTGGCATTCTTGACCCAGGGTGGGCGGCAGAGCCGCATTAGCTATCCGGAAAGTGACGTTATGATCGGTTAATGGAGGAATTGACGTGAAGAATTTTGCAGTGTTTGGCCTGGGCCGGTTTGGAACGGCGGTGGCCAGAGAGTTGTTCGAGGTAGGCCATGACGTGTTGGCCGTGGACACGGACCGGGATCGGGTGCAGAGTGTGGCCGACCTGGTGACCCACGCTGTGGTGGGCGATGCCCGAGACCCGGCGGTGCTCAATGCCCTGGGGATTGTCGAGTACGACTGTGCCGTAGTGGCTGTGGGTAACGACGTGGGCAGCAGTGCCCTCATTACCATGCGCCTGAAAGAGGCCGGGGTGCCCCGTGTGGTGTGTAAGGCCATGAGCCACGTCCACCAGCGCCTGCTGGAGAAGGTGGGGGCGGACCATGTGGTGTTCCCCGAGCATGAGATGGGCATCAAGGTGGCCCAGGGTCTGGCCCGCTCCAACATCCTCAACTACATCGAACTGTCCGAGGACTACGGCATCGTGGAGGTGGACCTGCCCGCTGCGTGGCAGGGCAAGACCATCCGGGACCTGGACATCCGGGCCAAGTACGCCCTGAACGTCATTGCCGTGCGCCGGGGCCAGGAGGTCAACGTCTCCCCGGGGGCAGACTATGTGCTTTTCCCCAATGACAAGATGATGGTGCTGGGCCGGGACGAGGACATTGCCAAGATATGCGACAAATGAGACATGAAGTGATATCCAGCCGCTCCAACCCCCTGGTCACCCGGCTGCGCAAGCTGGGCAGCAAGCGCAGCGCCCGCCGGGAGGAGGGCGTATTCGTGGGGGAGGGGCCCAAGCTGCTTCAGGAGGCGGTGCGCTGGCGCATTCCCCTGGAGACGGTGGTGTACGCCTCCGGGGTCACCCTGCCCCAGCTGCCCGACGACGTGCGGGTGGTGGAGGTACCGGACTCTCTGCTGGAGGCGGTGGCTCAGACCCAGACCCCCCAGGGAGTGGTGTTTGTCTGCCATACCCCCGCTCTGGAGCTGCCGGAACAGCTGACGGGGAACCGCTACCTCATTTTGGACGGGGTGCAGGACCCGGGCAACGTGGGCACCATCTGGCGCACCGCCGACGCCTTTGGGGCGGACGGCCTCATTCTGTGCTCCGGCTGTGCCGACCCCTGGAGCCCCAAGACGGTGCGGTCCACTATGGGGGCAGCGTTCCGCCTGCCCGTGTGGGAGTGCACCCTGGAGCAGGCGGCGGCACGGCTCCGGGCGGCGGACATTCCTCTGTACGCCACAGCCCTGCGGGAGGACACCGTGGACGTGCGGCAGGTTTCTCTGACCCGCAGCGGCGTTATCATCGGCAGCGAGGGCCGGGGCGTGTCCCAGCTGAGTTTGCAGCTGTGTGAGAAGACGGTGAAAATTCCCATGGTGGAGCGATGCGAATCCCTCAACGCCGCCGTTGCGGCGTCGGTGGTGCTCTGGGAGATGGCCAGAGACCAATTATAAAGGAGAGAGAAGGGGGCGGGGAGCTGTGTCCCACTTGAAATACTGGGTGTGGTTGTCCACTCGGAAGGGCCTGGCGGGAGTGACCATGCAGCGGGTGCTGGACCACTTCGGCGGGCCGGAGCGAGTGTACTACGCCCATGCTAAGGACGTGGACGAGCTGACCGGGCTCAGCGGTCTGGCACGATCTTCTCTTAAGGACAAGTCCATGAGAGAGGTGGAGCGGATTTTGGACCGCTGCGACCAGCTGGGCATCCGGGTGATGACCCGTCAGGATGCGGTGTATCCCCAGCGGTTGGAGAACATCCCCCAGCCGCCCCTGGTGCTCTACGCCAAGGGACGCCCCATCCCCCTGGACGACCAGGTGGCCATTGCCATGGTGGGTACCCGCAGCTGTACCCCTTACGGGGAGCGAGTGGCGGGAAAGCTGGCCATGGAGCTGACCCACGGCGGAGCTCTGGTGGTGTCCGGGATGGCCCAGGGCATTGACGCGGCCTCCATCCGGGGAGCCCTCATGGCCGGGGGCACGGTGGTGAGTGTACTGGCCGGAGGGCTGGATGTCATTTATCCCCGGTACCACCGATTTCTCTACGAGGATGTGGCGGCCTCCGGACTCCTTCTCTCGGAATATCCCCCAGGGACCGAGCACAAGGGCAGCCACTTCCCGGTGCGCAACCGCATCATCAGCGGCCTGGCTCTGGGCGTTGTGGTGGTGGAGAGTCCCCGGCGGGGCGGCGCTCTCATCACAGCTAGCCACGCCCTGGACCAGAATCGGGACGTATACGCCGTGCCCGGTGCCATTGACGCCCCGGCCAGCGAGGGCACCAACCGCCTCATCCAGGAGGGAGCCGCCAAACTGGTGACCTGTGGGGAGGATATCTTGTGTGAATGGCGGGATCGGTTCCCGGAAAAATTAGGGGTACAGCCCCCTCTGAACCCCCAGGTGGTGGAGCAGAGATTGCAGCAGTTGGAGCAGGTACAACCGGCTCCGGTTCCCCCCAAAACGGCCCCCGCTGCGGAAAAAGAGGTTGACAATCCCGAAAGCATGGAATATATTGACTGGAAGGAGTGCCGGAAAAACCTGACCGACGACGAGCAGGTGGTGCTCCTGGCTCTGCAAGAGGGAGCCAAGGGAGCGGATGGCCTGGTGGAGCACACCCAGCGCTCTGCCAGACAGGTTCTGGCCGCTCTGACCATGTTGCAGCTGCAAGGGTACGTGACCCAGGGAAAGGACAAGCGATTCCGGGCAGCGGTGAAACTGAAAATGGAGTAAGAATCTATGGGAAATACGAATTTGGTGATTGTAGAGTCACCAGCTAAGGCAAAAACCATTGGAAAATATTTGGGACCGGACTATCAGGTGAAGGCGTCCATGGGCCACGTGCGGGACCTGCCCAAGAGCAAACTGGGCGTGGACGTGACCACCTTTGAGCCGGATTATCAGGATATTAAGGATAAGGAAGAGACCATTTCTGAGCTGAGAAAGGCCGCCAAGGACAGCCAGCGTGTCTATCTGGCCACCGACCCTGACCGAGAGGGAGAGGCCATCTCCTGGCACTTGCAGTCGGTGCTGGGGGTACCCAAGGAGAAGACCTGCCGGGTCACCTTCAACGAGATCACCCGCAAGGTGGTCACCGAGTCCATCGCGTCCCCCCGAGAGATCGACCAGAACCTAGTGGATGCCCAGCAGGCCCGGCGCATTCTGGACCGCATCGTGGGCTATCAGCTCTCCCCCTTGCTGTGGAAGAAGATCCGCCGCGGTCTGTCTGCGGGCCGTGTCCAGTCCGTGGCCACCCGCCTGGTGGTGGAGCGGGAGGAGGAGATTCGCGCCTTCGTGCCCAAGGAGTACTGGTCCATCACCGCCGACCTGGGGCGCATTGCCCCCAACATCGGTGCCTTCCGGGCGGAGTTCTACGGCCGGGACAAGAAGATGGAGTTGGGCAATGCCCAGGAGGTGCAGGAGGTCATGGACGCCGTGAAGGCGGACACCTTTACAGTGCGGGCGGTGAAACGCCAGGACAAAAAGCGCAACCCTGCCCCGCCCTTTATCACCTCCACCTTGCAGCAGGAGGCCTCTCGAAAGCTGAACATGACCCCTCGGCGCACCATGTCCGTGGCCCAGCAGCTGTATGAGGGCGTGGACATCGCCGGAGAGGGCACCGTGGGTCTGATCACCTACATGAGAACCGACTCTCTGCGCCTGTCTGAGGAGGCCCTGGCCTCCGCCAAGACCTTCATCGAGGCCCGGTACGGCAAGGGCTATTACCCCGAAAAGACCCGCCACTTCAAGGCCAAGGACTCTGCCCAGGACGCCCACGAGGCCATCCGTCCCTCAGATGTGAACCTCACCCCGGAGCAGTTGAAGAAGGATTTGACCAGCGAGCAGTATCGGCTGGTGAAAATCGACATTACGCTCCTTGTGCTGCGAG
>CABPXX010000086.1 GCA_902461475.1 uncultured Eubacteriales bacterium
GCCAAGTTTGAGGTAGGGGCGTTGGACACGGCGGAGGGGGCCAGGTTCAGGCCGATGAGGATGATGATGGGGCCGGTGACCACGGGGGGCAGGAAGCGCATGACCTTCTGCACACCCACCAGCTTGATGATGCCAGCCAGAATCACATACAGCAGGCCGGCCACCACAATACCGCCCAGAGCGTACTGGAGCTTTTCGGCGGCGGCCATGTCGGCATACTTGCCAGCGGTCAGCTCACTCACCGCCTGGAAGCCGCCCAAGAAGGCGAAGGAGGAGCCCAGGAAGGCGGGTACCTTCAGCTTGGTACACAGGTGGAAAAACAGGGTGCCGATACCGGCAAAAAACAGGGTAGTCTGGATGGACAGGGGCAGGCCATAGGAGTTGCTCACCAGCATGGGCACCAGCACGGTGGCCCCGAACATGGCGAACATGTGCTGCAAGCCCAAAATCAGCATCTTGGGCCAGCCCAGGACACGGGCGTCCTGAATGGGCGCTTGATGGTTGTTCACGTTATTCTCTCCTTTTCTCTCATGTTCTCACAGAAAAAAAGACAATCACCCGAACAAGGTAATTGTCTCATATAGGACGATGGAACGGCCACACCAAACACTGCTTCGCCTTCATCTGTGCCAGCATGTCCATTCCCTCCCTTCTGTCTCGATTTTGTATCATATCAGATTGGAGGTCAAATAGCAATACAAAATAATTTCCATCCGCCCGGTGTGGGGCGGGAAGATGCCCGCCCCGCACCCATGGGATTATGCCTTGTTTTTCTTGATTTGGCCGTATTTATACAGCGCGATCATGGCGTTGACCGCCTGCTCCGCCGTGGGATAGGCGGGGATGCCGTGGTCCCGCAGCTTCATGATGGCCTCCTGACACTCCTCGCCGCCCTGGCATTCCATGATAAAGGGCTTGCCCAGGTGCTTGTAGGTCTCGTGGATCTGAATGACCACATCGGTGACCGCAGGCACATCGGTGACGGCGGTGGGACAGATGGAGCCCAGAATACCGTGCACGTTGGGGTCCCGGATGGCCTGGGTGAAGGCGCCCTTGTACTGGATGGGGGAGGCGGTGCCCGAAATGTCCACAGGGTTCAGGGGCGAGCCAAACATGGGCATATAGGCCCGGATACGTCCAGCCAGCCCCGGGGAGATCTCAGACAGCTCATGGAGGGGCAGGCCGCAGCGCTCGAAGTGGTCACAGCTGAGCAGACCAGAGCCGCCGCCGTTGGTAATCATCACGATGTGGTCCCCCTTGGGGGTGGGCTGCATGCCCAGAGCCAGGGACACGTCCAGGAACTCCTGCCAGGTGGTGGCCCGGATGGCCCCCGCCCGCTCAAAGATCTCGTCATAGAAGGCGTCGGTGGTCCCGGCGTTCTCGCTGGCGGTGTGGGCAAAGGCCGCCTTCTCGCCGATCTTGGAGCCGCCCACCTTGATGGTGACAATGGGCTTATCCACATGCTGGCAGGCGTCCACAAAGGCCTCGGGGCTGTCCAGGCCCTCGATGTAGATGGCCAGACACTTGGTGTTGGGGTCCCGTCCGGCGCAGGCCACGAACTCGCAGAAGTCCACGTCCGCCTTGTTGCCCAGGCCCACAAAGAAGCTCATGCCGAAGTGGTCCTTTTGAGAGGTGCCCAAGGCGGCCAGTAGATTGGCACCCGACTGGGAGATCATGGCCACAGGGCCCTTGATGGGCAGATAGGGGATGAAGCCGCAGTTGAAGTTCAGGTAGGGGCTGCCCATGCCCACCAGGTTGGGGCCGATGAGGGGCAGCTGGTTGTCCCGGCAGTACTGGGTGAGCTGATTTTGCGGCGCGCCCCGGCCGATTTCCTTAAAGGCGCTGGTGGCGATGACCACGATCTTTACCTTTTTGGCCACACAGTCCTCCAGCACGGATTTGACAATGTGGGCGGGCACGGCCACAAACACCAAATCCACATCATAGGGAATGTCTTTGACGGTGGGGTAGGCGGGCAGGCCCTGCACCACGTTGCTTCTGGGGTTGACGGGGTACAGCTCTCCCTTGTAGCCCCAGCGGCGCAGCTCCTCAATGACCTTATAGCCCACCTTGGTGGGGTAGCGGCTGGCGCCCACTACGGCGATGGACCGGGGATTCAGGGCATATTGCAGGTTCTCAATGACATATTCTCTGGCGCGCTCTACCTTCATGTCATTTCACCTCCTCATGATTGGAAAACTGGCACTTGACGCAGCTTTGAGCGGTGCGGTCCTGGAGAAAGTCGTCGGTGAAGACGCACTCCTCCCAATAGCCGTTCTGGTCGTCCAGACGGGCCACCCAGCGGCGGAACTGCCGGGGCGAGTCTGCCACCTTCACCTCCTCAATTTCTCCATAGCTTTCCAGCTTGGCCCGCAGGGCCTCGGGGTCGGTGAGCTGATTAAAGGAGCTGAGCATCACGTCATAGAAGGAGTCGGAGAACTCCCAGATGTTGTTGAACTCGGGCATGTCGCTGAGCTCGTCCACCAGCTGGGCTTTCCGGTAGCTGGGCACATTCTGGAACATGCGCACCAAGTACATCTTCATGGACAGGCCCAAGCGCATGTGGTTGATGTAGATCATGGGCACGGCGATACGGCGCTTGTCGCAAATCTCCACAAAGTCCGCCTTCATCTGGGCCCCGTCCAGGCCGCTGAGCCGCTCCAGCACGTCATAGTCGAACATGTCTCCCACGGAAGCGGTGTTGTTGATGGCGTCGATGATGGCGAAGTCCGTCTTGTCCAGGACATCCTGGACCTCCAGCAGTTTATCCACCTGCTCCTGGCCCCAGATGAACTTGCGGTAGCCGTCCCCGTGGGCGTCCCACATATTCACGTTGGACTCCCGCACGTCCCGGCGGATGGGGCACAGGTGGACGTACTCCACCTCCGGCATATCCCGCCAGGGTCCAATGACGTCGCTGAGCAGGTTATCCAGCACCCGCATGTGGTTTCCGTTGAAGTAGTCGAAGTCGCCGTTGGTCTCGTATCCGGTGCAGATGTCGTCCTTGTTCTGGAACCACTCGGACAGCTTGGCCTTCACCGCCGGGTCGGTGCCATCCTTGAGCTTCACCACCCAGTAGTACAGGCCCCAGCCATACACCGCCACCGCCGGATTGTACACGAACATAATGGCGTGCTGGTCATACATCCGCTTGATTCTCTCCCCCACTTCCGCAGCCGGAATTCCAACTTTGTCCGAGATGTACTTCAAATTGAACACCTCGGGATAGTTCTGATAGAAGGACTTGGCCACGTTGTAGGCACTAAACTCTGCGCTGTCTGTGCTGACAATCCCCGGTTCTGTAAACCCAATGCCTCTGGGCGCATACCAATACTCACGCATCCACGCCTGATGCTGGTCGGAACCAAGGGTGTAGTGATTGTTTGACATACCGATCCTCCTCGTGTTGAAATTTTGACCTGTTTTCTACGGCAACCAGCCCATGGCTGGGTCATCTTCTGTGGGGGCTGCGAGGATGAGAGAGTCATGTGCCGCCTGTCTTCTCTTGTCAGTTTAGCACAACCATTTTTAATATTCAAGTACAATTCCCGGTATAGTGCACAATCTCCAAATACCCCTTGACACGTGATACTATACGTGGCATAGTATTACGTGAAGGGAGGTATTCCATGGATATTCAGTTAAAGCGAGGGCTGCTGGACGTGTGTGTGCTGGCGGCCATCAAAAATGAGGATTCCTACGGCTATCAGATCATCAAAGACATGAAGCCCTATGTGGAGATCTCCGAGTCCACCCTGTACCCCATTTTACGGCGTTTAGAAGGGGCCCAGC
Organism: uncultured Eubacteriales bacterium; assembly: GCA_902461475.1. Taxonomy (GTDB): domain Bacteria; phylum Bacillota; class Clostridia; order Oscillospirales; family Oscillospiraceae; genus Enterenecus. Next base: position 3,793 of record CABPXX010000086.1, read on the forward strand.
TGCTGACGGTACGAAAGGCCGAGCACAACGGCAGACTACGCAAGTATTACCACATCACGTCCCAGGGGCTCCAACGCCTGGAGGACTTTAAGTCAGAGTGGAACGAGATTATATCCATCTATCAGTTCGTCACAAGAGAGGATGAAAGCCATGAATAAACAAGAATTTCTCGCTGCCCTCCAGGCAGGTCTGAAAGGATTGCCACGAGGGGATATTCAGCACTGGGTGGAGTTCTACCGGGAGATGGTAGAGGACCGCATGGAGGACGGTATGTCTGAAGAGGAGGCGGTGGCCGCTCTAGGTCCGGTCCGGGACCTCGTAGCTCAGATTCTCTCAGAAACCCCGCTGCCCCGACTAGTCCACGAAAAAGTCAAGCCCAAACGCCCCATGAAGGCATGGGAAATTATTCTGCTGGTGCTGGGGTCCCCCGTGTGGCTTCCTCTGGCCTGCGCCGCTGTGCTGGTCCTTCTGGCGGGATATGCTGTTCTCTGGGCCTGCATCATCACTCTGTACGCCGTAGACCTCACCGCCGCGCTGGGCGGGGTAGCCGGTCTGGTGGGTTCTCTGCTGCTGGCCCCCTCCGGGGAGTTGGCCGCCAGAGTCTTCCTGCTGGGTGCCGGTCTGGCATGTCTGGGCCTGGCTGTGCTCCTGTTTTTCGTCTTCAACCAGATTTCTGTCTGGATTCTGCGTCTGAGTAAAAAGGCCCTGCTGGCCCTCAAATTCCGCTTTGTGCAAAAGGAGGCTGTATGATGAGACGCTCTAAAAAGATTGCCATTCTCACCTCGTGTGCCCTCATCATCGTGGGCTTTGTTCTGGCCCTGAGCGCCTTGATCGTGATGAAATTTGACCTGTCCCGGCTGAACACCCTGGACTACCACACCGCCACCTTCCCGATCCAGGAATCGTTCTCCGCCATCCAGGTGGATGTCACTGACTGTGACGTACAGCTTCTCCCCTCCCAGAACGATACATGCCGGGTGGAGTGTCCCGAGAGCCGGACCTCTCACTATACGGTAGAGGTCAAGCAGGGCATCCTCACTGTGTCTCAAAACGATACAGGTGCCTGGTACCATCACGTGGGTATCTACATGGGCCCTGTGGAGCTGACCATCTATCTGCCTCAGGACCAATATGAGCGTCTGTCTGTGGACTCCCTCAGCGGTACTGTCTCTGTACCAGATAACTTTTCCTGCGATAACCTCCAGGTGTATACCGCCAGTGGGTCGGTATACCTGGCTGCACAGGTGACGGGGGAGGTATGTGTGGACACGGTAAGCGGCGAGCTGGAACTCACCGGGACTCAGCCCCAAGCTCTTCGCCTGCAATCCACCAGTGGAAACGTAACCCTCACCGACTGCGATGCCCAAGCCATCCACATTGAGACCATCAGCGGAAACGTGTCTGCCGCTCTGAACTCTTCCAAGACATTCTCGGTTCAAACCGTCAGCGGTGATGTGCGGACTCCCCAAGGCACCACCGGAGACCTGTGTGAAATCTCCACCGTCAGCGGAAATGTCACCTGCACCATACCTTGAGCCCCCGTCCGTCCCAACCCTTGCATGAATTCATAACAAATGAGGGAGGAATACCACCATGAATAAACAAGAATTTTTGGACGCCTTACAAGGCGGCCTGTCTGGTCTGCTCAAGGAGGACCTCCAGCGCATTTTGGACTTCTACAGCGAGATCATCGACGACTGTGTGGAAGACGGCCTGTCCCAGGAGGAGGCCGTGGCCACCCTGGGCTCCGTGGATGAGATTTTGGCCAGCCTGCAAACAGAATCCCCCCACCACACCGCCAGCCAGCCCCAAACGCAGACGATTACCGGGCCCTCTGCCGTCACCCAAGTGCGCCAGCCCTTCTCCTCCATGTCCATCACTGCCTCCGACTGCACCATCCGTCTGTTCCCGGCCACAGACGGGGTGTGCCGGGTCTCCTACCGCCACCCTTCACAGGTGGGGCTCAGCATCTCCGTGGACCAAGACACCCTGACCATCCGACAACAGGACAAGCGCAGTTGGCTGGAACGCCTGCGGGGCAGTTGGGGCGGCGGCGAAATCGAGCTCTATCTCCCCGGCACTCTGTACCAGAATTTGAGCATCCATACCGCCAACGGGTCTGTGGAAATTCCCAACGCTTTCACCTTCTATCACACCCGTCTTCACGTGGTCAGCGGCAGCGTACACTGCTCCTGTGGGGTAAAGAAGCGGCTGGAACTCAAGGCGGTCAGCGGAAAGCTGTGGGTGGAGGGACAGAACAGCCCTGACCTCCAGCTTTGGGTGAAAACCATCAGTGGATGCATCACCTTGCGGGACATTTTGTGTGACTCCCTCACCGTCATCAGCACCAGCGGAGCCACGGACGTCACCGCCCTCGTGGCCACATCTTCCCTGTGTGTCACATCGGTGAGTGGCAAAGTGCTTCTCACGGACTGCGATGCAGGTTCTCTGGAGCTCAAAACCATCAGCGGTAAAGTCTCCGCCTGTCTGCGTACCCCCAAGGTATTTTCCACCCACACCGTCAGCGGGCGGG
>CABPXX010000087.1 GCA_902461475.1 uncultured Eubacteriales bacterium
TGTTGGGGGTGTACGTCACCCACCTGCGCCGCACCACCGCCACCCAGGTGTACGAGCTGCCCCGGGTGCAGTTTGAGCCGGACAAGAAGAAACGGGTTCAGCGGAAGCTGCTCAACGCCCTGCTCCCACCGGGGAGCCGCCGGAGGGCTTGGGTGAAGAAGGGAAGAGGGTGAAGCCAGTGGCAGCAAGTGATATTTCCGTCATCATCCCGGTGTACAACATCCAGCAGCATTTGCGGGAGTGCCTGGACAGCGTGCTGGGCCAGAGCTATCCCCACCTCCAGGTCATCTGCGTGGACGACGGATCCACCGATGAAAGCCCCGCCATCCTGGCCGAGTATGCCCAGAAAGATCCCCGGGTACAGGTCATCCGCCAGCAAAACGCCGGACCCGGCGCGGCCCGTAACACCGGACTGAAGGCGGCGACGGGGGAGTACGTCATCTTCCTGGACTCGGACGACTGGTTCGAGCCGGACTTTTTGGAACAGATGGTGGATACCGCCCAGCGGGAAGGGGCGGATGTGGCCATCTGCCGGGCGGTGGAGTTCGACACCAACTCCGGGCTGGAGCTGCCCTCCGAGTGGATGATGAAAAAGCAGTATCTCCCCGGCAAGCTGGCCTTTGCCCCCCAGGAGATGGCCGACCACCTGTTCCAGTTCACCTATGGCATGCCCTGGGACAAGTTCTACCGCCGGGAGCTGCTCACGTCTTCGGGCATCCGCTACCCGGCCCTGAAAAACTCCGAAGATCTGGCCTTTGTCTATCCCACGCTGTTGGCGGCAACACGCATTGCCGTGGTGGACGAGGTGCTCATTCATCACCGGATTAACCGCATGGCCTCGGTGTCCAACAGCCGCTGCGGCCAGCCCGAGGCTCCCTATGAGGCCTTCCAGATCGTCAAGGAGTATCTGGAACAGCACCAGCTCATGGACACCTACCGCCGCAGTTTCCTCAACTGGGCCATGGAGTTCTTGGTCTGGCACATCAGCAACATGTCCCAACGGGACATTCAGAGACAATACCTACACACGCTGCGACGCCAGTGGCTGCCTCAGCTGCACTTTGAGGAGCATCCCGCCAGCTACTACGAGAGCAAGAGCTGTTACGCCAAGTACCTGCTGGCCCGGTATGCCCCTTATCCTGTGTTTGCCGCCGTGGTGAAGGTGTATAAAAAAGCCAAAAGTGGGGTGCAGTGACCGTGAAATCTGAGAACATCCAAATTTCTGTGATCATCCCCGTATATAACACCGAGGCCCACTTAAACGCCTGCCTGGACGGCGTTCTGAGCCAGAACATCCCAAACCTGGAGGTCATCTGTGTGGACGACGGCTCCACCGACCGCAGTTTGGAGGTGCTCCGTGAGTACGCTGCCCGTGACCCCCGGGTGGTGGTGCTCACCCAGAAAAATTCCTTTGCCGGCGTGGCCCGCAACCATGGGCTAGAGGTGGCAAAGGGTGAGTACGTGGCCTTTTTGGACTCCGACGACCAGTTTTTGCCCGGGGCCCTGGAGGGGCTGTACGCCCAGGCCAAGGAGCATGACCTGGACGTCATCAAGGCGGGCTTTTCCTATGTGGAGCCAGGGGGAGAGCCCTACACCACCCTGTACTCCACCTTGAGCTGCATCGGCAAGGGTCAGGCCAAGCGGGTCATGCGCTTCACCGACTTGCCTCTGCGGCTGCTGCAAGTGCCCGACGTGCCCTGGAATGGCATGTACCGCCGGGCCTTTTTGGAGCAAAACCACATCCACTTCAACAACCTCCGGTGCATCAACGACCACTCCTTCTGGATTGCCTGTCTCATTCACGCCCAGCGGCTCATGGTGACCCACACCCCCGTGGCCTGCTACCGGGTGGAGCAGAGCACTTCTCTGGTGGGGCGCAAGGCGGCCCACTTTCACTGCCAGCTGGAGTCCTACGCAATTGTCCGGGAGATGGTGAAGGATTTGCCGGACAAGCTGCGCCGGGCCGTCATGCGCAACGAACTAAACGGCATGTTCGGCTGGTATGAGCGGCTGCGCCCTCAGGCCCCCGACGTGGAGGGGCTGGACCGACAGGTGGCGGAGTTTTTGAAGCAGTTGGACGAGGAAGAGGTGGGGGTGAAGTTCCTCCGTTCCTTCTCCTATAGCGGCTCCTATTTCTCCCTGCGCTATGGCCAGCCCGCCCCCAAGCGCCCCAACCCCCTGGTGCGGGCGGTGAGCTGCTGGCGGGACCACGGGTGGACCTACACCTGGGAGAAACTGCGCTCGAAAGGAGAACAGACATGGGTACGGTGAAAAACGCCTGGAAGAAGGTGCTGCCCCCGCCTGTCTCCGCCTTCAACCGGGAGGTGGAGCGGATTTTGGTCGCTCAGGAGCAAAATACCCAGCTCATGGAACAGATGGCCCGGCAGCTGGAACAGCAGAACCAGCAGATTCAGCAGCACAACCGCCAGATTGCCAAGCTTACCGCTCAGGTGGAAAACTACCGCCGCCAGCTGGACACCACAGCTGCCACCCTGCGCCGGAGCCAGATGGAGAGCCGGGAGAAGCTGGAGCGGATTCGCAAGACCGTGTCCATGCACAGCGGGCCCGTGTCCGACTACGACTACTACGCCAGCTTGAAGCCGGAGCAGTACGCCGGGGAGTTGAAGGAGTGGTATGCCCACATCATGGGGCAGAAGCTGAACCTGGACCACCCCCGTACCTACAACGAAAAGCTCCAGTGGCTGAAGCTGTATGACAGCACCCCTCTGAAAACCAGATTGGCGGACAAATATCTGGTGCGGGAGTGGGTGAAGGAGAAGATTGGAGAGGAGTACCTGGTGCCCCTGCTGGGGGTGTGGGACTCCTTTGATGAGATCGACTTTGACGCCCTGCCCCAGCGCTTTGTCCTCAAGGCCAACCACGGCTGTGGGTGGAACCTGATTGTCAAGGACAAAAGCCAGCTGGACCTCAAAGACGCCCGGGAGAAGTTCAACACCTGGATGGGCCTCAACTACGCCTACTGCAACGGGCTGGAGCTGTACTACATGCACATTCCGCCGAAAATCATTTCGGAGGAGTATCTGGAAAACGACCACGACGACCTGAGAGATTATAAAGTGTTCTGCTTTGGGGGCAAAGCCCACCACATCATGTACCTCACCGACCGTAAGGTGGGGATGAAGATGTCCTTCTATGACCTGGATTGGAACAAGCAGAACTTTGTCTATTCCTTCCCCCTCAACGACCAGGACGTGCCCCGGCCCCAGCGCCTGGAGGAGCTCATTGCCGTCTCCGAGAAGCTGGCCCAGGGCTTTGCCCACGCCCGTGTGGATTTCTACATCCTCAACGACGGGACGTTGAAGTTTGGGGAGATCACCTTCACCTCTGCCACTGGCACCTGCAAGTGGAATCCGCCCCAGCAGGACCAGATCTACGGCGACCTCATCCAGTTGCCCAGTAAAAGCCCCATCCCCACACCCCAGGGGTAAGGGATGCAGAGATGCGGAGAGAAGCAACAAAGAAGATTGGAGAAAAAAGAAATGGAACCTAAGGTTTCGGTGATTATCCCGGTATACAACGTGGAGAAGTACCTGGGCCCCTGCCTGGACAGTATATTGGGACAAACTCTGAACAACATCGAGGTCATCTGCGTGGACGACGGCTCCACCGACCGCTCCCTGGACATTCTGCGGGAGTATGAGAAGCGGGATGCCCGGGTGAAGGTGCTCACCCAGCCCAACACCAATGCCGGAGCGGCACGCAACAAGGGCATCCAGCAGGCCAAGGGCGAGTACCTGTCCTTCCTGGATTCCGACGACCACTTTGACCCCACCATGCTGGAAAAGTGCGCCGCCCGTATGGACCAGGACGGGTCTGACGTACTGGTCTTCGGGGCCAAGCAGCACAACATGCGCACCGGGGTCATCTCGGACATGCCTTGGAGCCTGCGCCTGGACCGCTGCCCCCAGAAGTCGGTGTTCACCCCCCGAGAGGTGAAGGACTACCTCTTCAACAACTTCCAGAACTGGCCGTGGAACAAGCTGTTCCGCCGCTCCTTCGTGGAACAGCACCACATCACCTACCAGGAGATCACCCGCACCAACGATATGGCCTTTGTCTGTCAGGCCCTGGCCCAGGCCGGGCGCATCTCGGTGCTGGACGAGTATCTGGCCTACTACCGGGTGGAGACGGGCAGCAGCCTCCAGCAGAGCAACCACCGGGACCCCATGGCCTTTACCCAGGCCTTTGTGGAGACCAAGCGCCGCCTGGAGCAGGCGGGTCTGTACCACAAGTTTGAGAAGAGCTTTTTGAATGTGGTGCTCAGCGGCACCCGAACCAACCTCTATAATATGAAGACGGTGGAGGCCAAGGAGAGGGTTATTCGCTGGATTCAGAGCGTGATGGACCAGGAGTTCCATATGTTCTCCAAGGACCGCAGCTATTTCTACATGCCTGCCCACTACGATGAGCTCAAGGACCTGAGCCAGCAGGGCGAGGTGGCCCGGCAGGTGGCGGCTCCGGTGAAACAGCCCAAGGTGTCGGTGATTATGCCCTCCCTCAATGTGGGCCGCTTTATCCGGGAGTGTATTGCCAGTGTCAGCAAGCAGACCCTGGAGGACATTGAGATCATCTGTGTGGACGCCAGGTCCACCGACGGCACCCTGGAGCTGCTGGAGTACGCCGCCCAGCTGGACCACCGCATTCAGGTGGTGCGCAGCGACAAGAAGAGTTACGGCTACCAGATGAACCTGGGACTGGATGCAGCCCGGGGCGAGTACATTGGCATTGTGGAGACCGACGACTGGATTGAGCCCACCATGTTTGAGACCATGTACCAGGCCGCCAAGGCCCAGAAGGCGGACATGGTCAAGTGCAACTATCACTGGTTCACCACCGGGCAGGGCAGACAGTCCCTCCCCTTTGAGAATCTGTCCCGCTGCCAGTACGGCAAGGTGTTCTGTCCCCGCGCCGACGACCACGCCATCTTCACTACCACCCCCGCCATCTGGAGTGGCATCTACCGCAAGGACATGATCACTAGCCACGGCATCCGCTTCCATGAGACGCCGGGAGCCTCCTTCCAGGACACCTCCTTCCACTTCATGGTGTGCACCGTGTCCCAGCGCTGCTATCTGCTGGAGGACCACCTGCACCACTACCGCAAGGACAACGACGGCTCCTCGGTGCACTCCAAGGGTAAGGTGTTCTGTGTCAGCGATGAGATGCACTACTATGAGCAGTTCCTGGAGAAAAATCCCCAGTACAAGAAGGAACTGTATGCCTTCTATCTGTCTTTGAAGTATGAGAAGTACCGCTGGAACTACGAGCGCCTGACGGCAGAGAACCAGTGGTCCTTTATGGAGCTGATGCACCGGGAGTTCCAGGAGGCCTACCGTCAGGGCCAGCTGGACAACCGGGAGTTTACCCCCGACGCCTGGGAGAACCTGAGCCGGGTGGTCACCAACCCCATCCAGCAGTTCAAGCTCACCTGTAAGACCTATTCCACCCGCCCCAACCTGTCCCTGGTGTTCCCCGCCCGGGTGGTGGTGGAAAGCCGGGTGGAGGACCCCAAGGTGTCGGTGATCATCCCCATGTATAATGTGGAGGAGTACATCGCCCAGACCGTGGACAGCGTGCTGGGCCAGACTGACAAGCAGGTGGAAGTGGTGTGCGTCAACGACGGCTCGGTGGACGCCACCCTGGACATCGTCCGGGACATCGCCCAGCGGGACGGCCGGGTGACCCTGCTCCACCAGATCAACAAGGGCCAGTCCGCCGCCCGAAATGTGGGCATCCAGCAGGCCAAGGGTGAGTTTATCATCTTCCTGGATGGGGATGATATGCTGGAGGAGAACACCGTGGCCACCCTCTATCCCCAGGCGGTGGAGCGGGAGCTGGACGTGCTGTACTACGACGGCAAGTCCATCTACGACACCCCCGAGCTGGAGAAGGCCCACCCCTACTACAAGACGGCCTACGAGTACCTGGCCGAGTTGCCCGATGTGATGACGGGCCGGGACCTGTTCTGCCGCATGAAGGACGACCGGAAGTACCGGGCCTCCCCCTGTCTGGGCATGTACCGCAAGTCCTATCTGCTGGACAAGCACTTGACGTTTGTGGAGGGCATTGTCCACGAGGACAACCTGTTTAGCATTCAGTCCTTGGTACAGGCCCAGCGGGTGGCCCACGTCACCGACCAGCTGCTCATCCGTCGGGTGCGGGAGGGCTCCACGGTGACTATGAAGAAGACCTTCATGCACATCTACGGCTACCTCACCTGTATGACGGGCATGTATGAGTTTATCCAGAGCCGGGAGTATGACCAGGAGCTGCAGCGGCATGTGGCC
>CABPXX010000088.1 GCA_902461475.1 uncultured Eubacteriales bacterium
GTTAGCCGTTCATGCTGTCCGGGAAGGCCGCCCGGGCGGCGTGGAGGTCGGCCACGCCGGGATAGCCCACTACGTCCAAAGTCAGGGCGTTTTGGGCCAACAGCCCCTGATAGAGGGGGAAGGGTTCGGCGGCCATCATTCCATCCTGGGCGGTGGTGATGCCGTGGGCGGCGTAGGTGTGCTGGGCCCGGGCGAAGGCGTCTTTCAGCTGGTCAAACCCGGGCATGGGGGCCTTACGGAGGTTGTTCACAAAGGCGTTTTCCTCGGCATGTCCCGTAAGCTCCCCGCCTTTTCGGCCAAAGGTGCCCCCCTCCGGGTCGGGGGTGCTCCCCGTGAGAAACAGCTGGTGGAGGGCGGCGGAGTTGAACACTCCCATATGTCCCGAGGCGTGCTGGATGACCACCGGGTTATTGGGGGCGGCCTTGTCCAACAGTTCTTTGGTAGGGTGGGCGTGCTCGGTGAGGTGGTTGTGGTCGTAGCCCTGGCCGAACACCCTCTGACCGGCGGGGATGCGGTTGTCCCGGACGAATCCGGCCACCGCCTTCTCCAGCTGGGCAAAGTCGCACACCTCGCCCAGGGGGACTTGCAGCAGGCTGTTGGCGGCGGCGGACAGGTGGCTGTGGGGGTCCACAAAAGCGGGCAGCAGGGCGTCCCCCTGCAAGTCCACCTTGGTGGCTCCGGTGGCATTGAGGGCATCGGTGCCTAGGGCGACAATACGACCATCTTCCACTAACAGGGCATCGGTGGGCACGGGGGACTCCATGGTGAGAATGGGGCCGTTGACAAATAACGTGCGGTTCATGGCGGCAACCTCCTTTTTCTCTATTATGCCCCTGATGGATGCGGTTATCAAGGTGGAGTTCTTGCCCAGTCCCCGGGTGTTTGGTATAATGAGACAAATCGACAACCTATGAATTTGGGAGGATACCTGCCATGGCAGAACAACACACCGCCGGCATTGGATTTGAAAAGCAGATTTGGGACGCCGCCTGCGTCCTGCGGGGCAACTTGGACGCCTCCGAGTACAAATCTGTGGTGCTGGGTTTGATTTTCTTAAAATATATTTTCGACCGCTTCCAGGCCAAATATCAGGAGCTGGTGGAGGAGGGCGAGGGCTTTGAAGAGGACCGGGACGAGTACACCTCGGAGAACATCTTCTATGTGCCCCAGGAGGCCCGGTGGAATGTGGTGGCCGCCGCGGCCCACACCCCCGAGATCGGCGCTGTCATCGACGACGCCATGCGTGCCATCGAGCGGGAAAACAAGCGCTTGAAGGACATTTTGCCCAAGAACTTCGCCCGCCCGGAGCTGGACAAGCGGCGGCTGGGGGATGTGGTGGACCTGTTCACCAACATCCAGATGGTAGAGCACGGCTCCAGCAAGGATTTGCTGGGCCGTACCTATGAATACTGCCTGTCCAAGTTTGCCGAGCAGGAGGGCAAGCTGGCCGGGGAGTTCTACACCCCCGCCTGCGTGGTGAAAACCCTGGTGGAGATTTTGCAGCCCTACAACGGCCGGGTGTATGACCCCTGTTGTGGCTCCGGGGGTATGTTTGTCCAGTCCGCCAAGTTCATTGAGAACCACGGGGGCAACATCGACCGCATTTCCGTCTACGGCCAGGACTCCAACCCCACCACCTGGAAGCTGGCCCAGATGAATCTGGCCATCCGAGGCATCGAGGCGGACTTGGGCAAGTACAACGCCGACACCTTCTTTGACGACTGCCACCCCCAGTTGAAAGCGGACTTCATCATGGCCAATCCCCCCTTCAACCTGTCCAACTGGGGGCAGGACAAGCTGCTGGACGATGTGCGCTGGCAGTACGGCACGCCCCCGGCGGGCAACGCCAACTTCGCCTGGCTCCAGCACATGATCTGGCACCTGGCCCCCAACGGGCGCATGGGTATGGTGCTGGCCAACGGCTCCCTGTCCTCCCAGAGCGGCGGAGAAGGGGACATCCGAAAGAACATCATTGAGGCGGACTTGGTGGAGTGCATTGTGGCCATGCCGTCCCAGCTGTTCTACACCACCCAGATTCCCGTCTCCCTGTGGTTCCTGGCCCGAAACAAGAAGCAGAAGGGAAAGACCCTCTTTTTGGACGCCCGCAAGCTGGGTACCATGGTGACCCGCAAGCTGCGGGAGCTCACCGACGAGGATATTAAAAAGCTGGCAGATGCCTATAACGCCTACGCAGATGGCACCCTGGAGGAGGTCAAGGGCTTTTCCGCCGTGGCCACCATCCAGGAGATTGCAGAGCAGGACTACATTCTCACCCCTGGGCGGTATGTGGGCATTGAGAAGCAGGAGGAGGACGGCGAGCCCTTTGGCGAGAAGATGGAGCGGCTGACACGCGAGCTGTCCCAGCTGTTTGAGCAGTCCCACCAGTTGGAGCAGGAAATCCGGGAGAAGCTGGGGGGGATTGGGTTTGAACTTTAAGAAATATCGCATAGCTGACCTCATAGATGATATTTCAATGGGGCCGTTTGGTTCCAATATCAAAGTAGATTGTTTTGTTGACTCTGGTGTTCCAGTTTTAAATGGAAGCAATCTAGATGGATTTACATTAAAGGAAGAATCATTTAGATATGTAACAGAGGAAAAAGCAGATTCGCTAAAAAGGGCCAACGCAAAAAAAGGCGATATAGTTATTACACATCGTGGAACTTTGGGACAAATCGTTTATATCCCTCAGAATGCAAAATACGAGCGTTACGTAATTTCACAGTCACAATTTCGGATTAGATGTAATGAACATGTTTTGCCGGAATATCTGGTGTTTTATTTCCACACAAGAGTTGGTCAGCATAAAATATTGAGCAATGCATCACAGGTTGGAGTACCTGCGCTTGCAAGACCATCAACAACCTTTCAACAAATCGAAGTTGAGCTTCCCGATATTGAGGTGCAGAAAAAGATAGTGTCTATTTTGCAAAGTTTTAATGACAAAATAGAACTAAATAACAAAATCAATGCCAATCTTCAACAGCAGGCCCAAGCCATCTTCAAAAGCTGGTTTGTGGATTTTGAGCCGTTCCAGGATGGGGAGTTTGTGGAAAGCGAGTTGGGGCCTATACCCAAGGGGTGGCGAGTTGGTGAATTGAGCGAGGTAGCTACCATTACTATGGGACAATCTCCATCTGGAAAAAGCTACAATGAAGAAGGAAATGGAAGTGTCTTTTTTCAAGGTCGAGCGGAATTTGGCGATCGTTTTCCCACACGTCGCCTATACACTACTGAACCCAAGCGCATGGCAGAAGCTAATTCTGTACTTATGAGTGTTCGTGCCCCCGTGGGAGATATAAATGTAGCCTATGAAAAATGCTGCATTGGCCGTGGTTTGGCTTCCATACAGAGTAAGTTTGAGTACTCAAGTTATATGCTGTACCAGATGTTATCCCTTAAAAGACAACTGGATGTGTTCAATGGAGAGGGAACGGTGTTTGGCTCTATCAATCGAGATACCTTGAACGCTATGAAGGTTTTGATTCCAAACGAGGATAGTATAGAAAAGTTTGAGTGCACCGTTGCACCTATGGATAAGCTGGTACGGGCAAACTATGATGAAATTTGCCGACTTGAGACGGCAAGGGATACATTACTCCCAAAACTGATGAATGGAGAAATTGAAGTACAATGAAGATAAACAAAATCACATTATTAGTATGTGCTATCTTAACTATTGTGAGTGGCTTAACAATGGTTGTGATTGAAAGCGTTGTTTCTGATAGTGTAGATACCTCTTTGTATCAAGGGGTGGCTTCGGGGATTTTTACTGGCTTTATTGTATCACTGGTGACTTCTGTTGTTGGGTATTTTCATGAACGCAGTATTATTCTTGAGAAAACCGACAGCAATATAAAGAACCTTTATATCAATATTATGGTTCTATCTAAAGTTATAGGAAACATATTACCACAAATACATAAAGCAACTAGCATGGAGCCATTGCCGTTTAAGAATATTTCTGGATTATCAGAACTCAATGTTGAGTTTATTGAAAAAATGGATCTTGGCCTGTTTTCACCTCTATGGAAATGGGGAAGGTTAGCTCGGATTTATGGACAGTTAGCGGCATTTCAGCAGGTGCTATACAACATCAAGAATATTTCGGTGAATCTTCAAGCACAAACTATGGAATATACAATAAAGACATTGGAACTGCAAAACATCCAGTTGCGTGGAATGCAGCCAAGTCCCAAAGACCTTGAGAATATTGACGAGTTGAAAAACGCCATCAATATTAGAACAGCTAAACTTCATGAATATGTAACGGCACAGGCACTAGAGTTGGAGAAAATTGCAAAATCTTTTTATGATTATAAAAGCCGTAAACACCCTTGGGAAATGATAAAGAAAAAACTAATGCTACAAATCGAAGAACTGATAAAGAGATGAATAGGCCTATTTGTGGGTATCTCTAGGATAGCCTACTCCAAAAACTGATGAACGGAGAGATAGATATAAGTGGAACCTGAAATGATACAGGCATTGCAAACCATTGCCGATAATATCCAAGCAGCTTCACAGCCTGGGTGGGTGGAGTTTTTAACAATAGGTATTTCTTTTGTCAGTATGGCGATTTCTGGGATTGCTATTTGGTTTGCTATTCGTGTAGCTGATAAGCAAAATAAGGTATCTCTGTTTGAAAAAAGATTTGATTGTTACACACTTATACAAAAAATGCTTGTATGTGGTGAAGAAATCAAAACATGTGAGACTAAAAAAGAAATTCAGGTTGCATTTAGATTTTACCTAGATGTGACTGGAGATATAGGATATAACAAGTCATTAACAGAGTTTATTTGTATACTAAAGCAACTAGAGCCAAGGTTGGTTACTGTTGAATTTTTGTTTAGGAAGTATGATGTATCATTATTGCAAGAGATGCTAAACGTGTCCATAGAGTTGGTTTGCGCTGTAGCCGTTTCATGTCCAGATGAAGCGAATGAGTGTTTGCCGATGAAAGCCATGGAATTGAAAAGGAAGTATTGCACTCTTTGTGCTGAATATGAGCAAAATTATGTGGAATCTATGGAAAAAGATTTGAAATTAGGAAGATAAGAGGTGACCCACCATGCCCTACACCGAAGCCAACTATGAAAACGCCGTGGTTCGTCTGTTCGTGGACGAGCTGGGCTATGCCCACCTCTATGGCCCTGACGTGGAGCGGGACTACCACAGCCCCCTCTACGAGGACGGGCTGTGGTCTGCTCTGGCCCGCCTCAACCCCAACCTGCCCCAGGCGGCCCTCCAGGAGGCGGTGGACAAGCTGCGCACCTTTGACACGGGCACCCTGTTACAGAAAAACATCACCTTCACCGACTACCTGCAAAACGGCGTTCCGGTGAAGTTCTGGGAGGGGGGCGAGGAGCGCTCGTCCCTGGTGTATCTGGTGGACTACCAAGACCCCAAAAGCAACGACTTTGTGGTGGCCAACCAGTGGACGGTGGTGGAGAACTCGGAGAAGCGCCCGGATGTGGTGCTGTTCGTCAACGGCTTGCCCCTGGTGGTGATGGAGCTCAAATCCCCCTCCCGGGAGGAGACGGACGCCTCGGAAGCCTTCCGCCAACTGAGAAACTACATACATGAAATCCCCTCTCTGTTTGTGTATAACCAGGTGTGTGTCATCAGCGACATGTACACCACCAAGGCGGGCACCATCACCTCCGGCGAGGACCGCTTCATGGCGTGGAAAACCAAGGACGGCAGCTATGAGAACACCAACGCGGCCCAGTTTGACACCTTTTTTGAGGGTATCTTTCAAAAAGAGCGGTTTCTGGACATCCTGAAAAACTTCATCTGTTTTAATATGGATGGGGAAAAGACCTTTAAAATCCTGGCGGGGTATCACCAGTATTTCGCCGTGCGCAAGGCCATTGCCTCCACCCAGCACGCCACCCAGACCGACGGCAAGGGCGGCGTGTTCTGGCACACCCAGGGCAGCGGAAAGTCCCTGTCCATGGTCTTTTACGCCCATCTGCTCCAGCAGGCCCTGGAGAGCCCCACGGTGGTGGTGATCACCGACCGAAACGACCTGGATGACCAGCTCTATGGGCAGTTCTGCCGCTGCCGGGACTTCCTGCGCCAGACGCCCCAGCAGGCCGAGAGCCGGGAGCACCTGCGGGAACTGTTGGAGAACCGCCAGGCCAACGGCATCATCTTCACCACCATGCAGAAGTTTGAGGCGTACGACCGCCCCCTGTCCCAGCGGCGCAACATTGTGGTCATGGCCGACGAGGCCCACCGGGGCCAATACGGCCTGACGGACAAGGTGGTGACCCACAAGCGGGAGGACGGTACCC
>CABPXX010000089.1 GCA_902461475.1 uncultured Eubacteriales bacterium
TGGGACGGTACGCCTGAGCTGCTCGGCGTTCAACACTGCCCAGCAGATGCGTCGGGCCGCCTGTGCCATTGCCCATCTGGCCCGGTGTCAGGGCAAGGGCAGGTGAGGGGTGCCCCTTCGCCCTTGCGAGATCCGCTTTTGTGTGCTAAAATGTCACAAGAGAATTGACAAAAGAAAGGACGGTGCAGGGGGTATGTATCAGCCCTTGGCAGATCGCATTCGGCCACAGACCCTGGACCACGTGGTGGGACAGCGACATATCTTGGGGGAGAACGGCCTGCTGCGCCGGATTGTGGACAGCGGCAACATCCCCAATATGGTGTTCTACGGCCCCTCCGGGACAGGGAAAACCACAGTGGCGGATATCATCGCCAAGCGGTCCGGGCGCGCCCTGCGCCGCCTCAACGCCACCACCGCCTCTCTGGCCGACGTGCGGGAGGTGATGGACCAGGTGGGGACGCTGCTGGCCCCCAATGGGGTGCTGCTCTATTTGGACGAGATTCAGTACTTCAATAAAAAGCAGCAGCAGACCCTTCTGGACTATATTGAGACGGGAAAGATCACCCTCATCGCCTCCACCACCGAAAACCCCTATTTCACCATCTTCAACGCCATCCTGTCCCGGTCCACCGTCTTTGAGTTCAAGGCCCTCACCCCGGAGGACCTGCTCCCGGCGGTGGAGCGGGCGGTGAAGCTCATGGACGAGGAGCTAGGCGGGGAGAGCTGCTGGGAGGACGGGGTGAAGGAGTACCTGGCCCAGGCAAGCGGGGGAGACGTGCGCAAGGCCCTCAACGGGGTGGAGGTGCTCATGCATGCCGCCGCTACCCCGGACGGGGTGCGGACCATCACCATGGCAGATGCCAAACTGGTGGCCCAGAGGTCCTCTATGCGCTATGACCGGGACGGAGACCAGCACTACGACATTCTATCCGCCCTGCAAAAGTCCATCCGAGGCTCCGACCCGGATGCGGCGGTGCACTATCTGGCCCGGCTGCTGGAGGCGGGAGACCTGCTGTCCGCCTGTCGGCGACTGATGGTCATCGCCTGTGAGGATGTGGGACTGGCCTATCCCCAGGTCATCCCCATTGTCAAGGCCTGCGTGGATGCGGCCACCATGCTGGGGCTGCCCGAGGCCCGGCTGGCTCTGGCAGATGCCGCCATCCTTATGGCCACCGCCCCCAAGTCCAACTCGGGCTATGACGCCATCAATGCCGCCATGGCGGACGTGCGGGCGGGGAAGACCGGGGACTTCCCCCGCCACCTGCAAAATGTCCACGCCGACGGCACGGGCTTTGAGCGGGAGCAGGGGTATCTCTACCCCCACGACTTCCCCAACCACTGGGTGAAGCAGCAGTATCTGCCCGACGCCCTGGTGGGGCGGGTATACTACGAGTACGGCCCAAACAAGACTGAACAGGCTGCCAAGGCCTATTGGGATAAGATTAAACACCAATGAGAGGAGGGGCATCTTATGCCCATGGATATACAGGTCGGTGATGTGCTGGAGATGAAGAAGCAACACCCCTGCGGCTGCAAGGACTGGCAGGTGCTGCGGGTGGGAATGGACTTTAAGCTGCGCTGTCTGGGCTGTCAGCGGGAGATGATGATTCCCCGGGCCAAGGCAGAGAAGGCTGTCAAGCGGGTGAAACGAGAGGAGGGTCAGGCATGAAAGAGTTTTGGAGCCGCCGCATTGTGGATGCGGTGCCCTATGTACCAGGGGAGCAGCCCAAGGGCCAGACCTTTGTGAAGCTCAATACCAATGAGTGCCCCTATCCGCCCTCTCCCAAGGTGGTGGAGGCCATCACCCGGGCGGCCAATGAGACGCTGCGCCTCTACCCGGACCCGGAGTGCCTGGAGCTGCGGAGCGCCATTGCCCGGCGGGAGGGGCTGAGCCCGGACCAGGTGTTTTGCTCCAACGGCTCGGATGAGGTGCTGGCCTTTGCCTTCCAGGCCTTTTTTGATCCGGACAAGGAGATTGTCTTTCCCAAGATTACATACAGCTTTTATCCCGTGTATACCAACTACTTCGGCCTCACCTGCCGTCAGGTGCCCATGAACCCGGATTTCTCCACCCCGGTGGAGGAGCTGATGGGGAAAAACGGCGGCGTGGTGCTGTGTAATCCCAACGCCCCCACCGGACAGGGGATGTCCCGGGACGTGGTGGAGAAACTGCTACGTGCCAACCCGGACGTGGTGGTCATTGTGGATGAGGCCTATGTGGACTTCGGCGGGGAGAGCTCGGTGGGGCTCATTGACCGCTATCCCAACCTGCTGGTCATCCAGACCGCCTCCAAGTCCCGGGCTCTGGCCGGGCTGCGGGTGGGCTGGGCCATGGGCAACCAGAACCTCATTCAGGGCCTGTGCTGTGTCCGGGACTCCATCAACTCCTACACCGTGGACCGCTTGGCCCAGGCGGGGGCGGCGGCTGCCGTGGAGGACGAGGACTACTTTACCCAGACCTGTCAAAAGGTGATGGCCACCCGGGAGCACACCGCCCAGCGGCTGCGGGAGATGGGGTACACAGTCCTGCCCTCTCAGGCCAACTTCCTCTTTGTCTCCTACCCGGACAAGTCCGGGAAGGCCCTGCTGGACGGTTTGCGGGAGCGTGGGGTGTTGGTGCGGTGGTGGTCCAACCCGGCCATTTCCGACTGGCTGCGCATCTCTATCGGCACCGATGAAGAGATGGACACCCTGCTGGGAGCCCTGCAAGAACTGTAAACATTGGTCAAATGCCCGTGAGACGGGGGAGAATCCCCGCCTCACGGGCATTTTTTCGTTAAAACAGCCTTTGACCTTTTTTGGAGCGGTTTTCCCCTATAATCGGAGACAGCCGATTTGTCCAGAGCCCCAGGGGAGGGATGGCAATGACTGTGGTGTATGTGGACTTGTTGTGGCTGCTCCACTTTGTCGCCAACCACCTGCTGCTGTTGGGGGCGGGGCGTTTGGCCGGGGCGGGCCTGCGCAGATGGCGCATCGCTCTGGGGGCAGCCTTGGGGGCACTGTATGCGGTGGCCCTCTTTCTCCCAGGTATGGGGTGGCTGTCCACGCTACCCTGCAAGCTGGCGGTGGCGGTGGTGATGGTGCTGTGCGCCTACGGGGGAGAGGTGCGGCTGTGGCGGGTGCTGGGCCTGTTTTTCGCCGCCTCTGCGGCGCTGGCCGGGGCGGTGCTGGGGTTTGAATGGCTGGGGAATACCACCCTGACCCTGCAATCTGGAGTGCTGTACACGCAGATGGACCTGAGACTGTTGCTGGTGGTCTTTCTGGCGTGTTATTTTGTGTTCTCTCTGCTGCTGCGGCGGCTGGGAGCCCACACTGGCTCAGAACTGGTACATATGGAGCTGACCTTTCCCCAGCGGGTGGTGTCTATGACCGCCCTCCACGATACAGGGCTGAGTCTTTCAGACCCGGTAACCAACCGCCCGGTGGTGGTGGCTTACTGGCGGGATATGGCCTGGCTGCTGCCTACGGGGGCGGATGTGGCCCACCCCATCGAGTGTGCCCGGCTGTGCCATGACCGGGGCATCCACGGGGTGCGGCTGGTGCCCTACCGGGCGGTGGGGGTGGAGTCGGGGATGTTGCTGTCCTTCCCCACCCAGCAGGTACGGGTGAACGGGCGGGACATGGGCAGCTTGCTGCTGGCCCTGTCCCCCACGCCGGTCAGCGACGGGGGAGCCTATCAAGGACTGTTTGGAGGGGTATGAACATGAGAGGGCTGTGGTACATCAAGCTGTGTGGGTTCCTGTCTCGGCTAGGGATCCACCTGCCGGGGACCATCTTTTACATTGGGGGCAGTGACACCCTACCGCCGCCCCTGACCAAGGAGGAGGAACGGGAGGTTTTGGCCACCTGGGAGCGGGACGGGCCCAGTCAAGCCATCCGCTCCAAGCTCATTGAGCACAACCTCCGACTGGTGGTGTACATCGCCCGCCGCTTTGAAAACAGCGGCGTGGGCATTGAGGACCTCATCTCCATCGGCACCATTGGCCTCATCAAGGCGGTGGAGACCTATAACCCGGGAAAAAACATCAAGCTGGCCACCTACGCCTCCCGGTGCATTGAAAATGAGATTCTCATGTACCTGCGAAAAAACGCCAACCGGAAGGGAGAGGTGTCCCTAGAGGAGCCACTGAACACCGATTGGGACGGCAACGAACTGCTTCTCTCTGACGTGTTGGGAACAGACAGCGACGTCATCGAAAAGCCTATGGAGGAGGATGTGGAGCGGGACCTTCTCTTCCAAGCAGTGAGTAAATTAAATCCCCGGGAGCGGTCCATCATCACCATGCGCTTTGGCCTGGATGGAAAGGCGGAGCGCACCCAAAAAGAGGTGGCATCTCTGCTGGGTATCTCCCAGTCCTACATATCCCGGCTGGAAAAGCGCATCATTGGTCGGCTGAAGCAAGAAATTTTGAAGCTGATGTAGAACAAAGCCGTGGGCGCTGCGCCCACGGCTTTGTTTAGAACTCTTTTCTGATTTGCTTCAAGGCGTGTTTCTCCAAGCGGGACACCTGGGCCTGGGAGATGCCGATCTCGGCGGACACCTCCATCTGGGTTTTGCCCTGGAAAAAGCGCAGCTCCAAAATCTCCTGTTCCCGCTGGCCCAGCTTGGAGATGGCGTCGCTGAGGGCAATGTGGTCCAGCCACGCCTCGTCGGTGTTTTTCCCGTCCCGCACCTGGTCCATGACGCACACCGCATCCCCGGAGTCAGAGTAAATGGGT
The DNA here is from genome assembly GCA_902461475.1 of uncultured Eubacteriales bacterium. Classification (GTDB taxonomy): domain Bacteria; phylum Bacillota; class Clostridia; order Oscillospirales; family Oscillospiraceae; genus Enterenecus. Next base: position 4,720 of record CABPXX010000089.1, read on the forward strand.
TCAAAGAGGGAGATGGGGTCCATGACGGCATCCATGGCGGTGACAATGTCCTCCCGGCGCAGGTCCAGAAGCTTGGCCAGCTCGTCCAGTGTGGGCTCCCGCTGGTGCTCATTCTGGAATGCCTCCTTGGCCTGGAGCACCTTGTAGGCGGTGTCTCGCAGGGAGCGGGAGACCCGGATGGTGCTGTTGTCCCGGAGAAAGCGGCGGATTTCCCCGATGATCATGGGTACCCCATAGGTGGAGAACTTCACGTCCAAGTCTACATTGAAGTTGTCAATGGCTTTGATGAGGCCGATGCATCCCACCTGGAACAGATCGTCCATGTGTTCGCCCCGGCCTGCAAACTTTTGAATTACCGACAGCACCAGACGCAGATTCCCGGCAATCAGTTCTTCTCGGGCCGCCTGGTCTCCCTGTCGGGCCCGGCGGAGCAGGGCAATGCTCTCTTCACTTTTCAGAACCTTGAGTTTCGACGTGTTCACGCCGCATAAGTCCACCTTACCTTGCACAAAAGCCACCTCGTTTGGAAGATACTGTATGTAAGTATCTCCAAGCAGGTGGCTTTCATGCAGCACAGAGATGGTGGATATTTTTTATTGTTCGATGAGGTTCGATGGATATTTTATACAGGGGAAAGAAGGGACGAGTTCAGAGAATGGAAAGAGCAGATATAGTTCAATCATCCGCCCATAGGTAACGATGTTTCAATCCACGCACCCCGTGTGGGGTGCGACTGGGTTGCATCCCCGCCGGGCAATACCTCCAAGGTATTTCAATCCACGCACCCCGTGTGGGGTGCGACTGCTTGGAGTGTGCGAGGCCATTTGATGGAGATATTTCAATCCACGCACCCCGTGTGGGGTGCGACAGTTTTAACACATCCAAAGGTGGTGAGGGAGAGGTATTTCAATCCACGCACCCCGTGTGGGGTGCGACCAGGATCACAAGGCAAGGGCAAAAAAGGATTGGAATTTCAATCCACGCACCCTGTGTGGGGTGCGACCAGTTAGAGGCACTACATTCTATGGACATACTACGAATTTCAATCCACGCACCCCGTGTGGGGTGCGACTCTGTCCTATCCATTATCTGCCTCCTGTTTTTCAATATTTCAATCCACGCACCCCGTGTGGGGTGCGACGACAATGGCACATACAGAGACATGACCGCCGAAATTTCAATCCACGCACCCCGTGTGGGGTGCGACGCGGGGTTGACTGCCGAAACATGACAGAATACCCAATTTCAATCCACGCACCCCGTGTGGGGTGCGACTGTAAGCCAACCGAGGGACTGTATTGATACCACAATTTCAATCCACGCACCCCGTGTGGGGTGCGACCCGATGGGGACACCGAGGACCTCAGCAAGCAGGGATTTCAATCCACGCACCCCGTGTGGGGTGCGACTCCAGAGGATGAGTGATTGGACTGATGAATTTTTATTTCAATCCACGCACCCCGTGTGGGGTGCGACTATATTGATACATTCGCATCGAAGGGGTTGATATTAATTTCAATCCACGCACCCCGTGTGGGGTGCGACGCCCGGCACCGGGGGCACCAGTGGCG
>CABPXX010000090.1 GCA_902461475.1 uncultured Eubacteriales bacterium
CCACCTGGACGGTGCTCCCCCCCGCCATTTTGTGGAACGACGGCCGCACCGCCCCCCAGGTGGACTGGCTCAACCACCAGGTGGGCCGGGAGGTGCTCAGCCGCCACACCGCCAACATCGCCTTTGCGGGCTTCACCGCCCCCAAGCTGCTGTGGATGGCCCAGAACGAGCCGGATTTGTTCGCCCGCATCCACAAAATCCTCCTGCCCAAGGACTACCTGGTGTACTGCCTCACCGGGGCGTACGCCACCGACTACTCCGACGCCTCGGGGACGCTGCTGCTGGACGTGGAGCACAAGACCTGGAGCCGGGAGATGCTGGAGTTGTGCCACCTGAGGGAGGACCCCTCCACGAGAGCTGGGAGCGGGTGGGGGCTCTGCGGGGGGACGTGGCCCAGGCCCTGGCCCACGCCATGGAGGAGTTTGTCCCCATCGCTAGGGCCATTCTGGGCCTCAAGAGCCTGAAAGTCATCACTTTTGGCCCCCGTCCCGACGATTTCCTGGCCTGCAACGCCCCCATCAAGGCCCTGTACGACCTGGGCGTGGCGGTGGAGGAGAACTCCGAGCTGGACCTGTTGGTGGCCTACAACAAGCACGCCGACGACCCCCGCATCCCCGCCAAGATGGCGGAGATGGAGGCGGAGCTGTGGGACCACGACCCCTACGCCGGCATTCTGCCCCGTCTGGCCCAGTATGAGCTGACCCTGGAGGACTGGGCCCGGGACCACAAGGGCACCCGGCAGTATGTGGCCTTTGCCAACAAGTGCTGGCCCGCCTTCCAGACCGAGTTCAAGTTCGTGCCCTGCTACGTCAACAGCCGCCTGGCCGCCCGGGGCATCCCTGTGGCCTGTGAGGTGGATATCTACGGGGCCCTGTCCGAGTACATCGGGGTGTGCGTCTCCGGTGGGCCCACCACCCTGCTGGACATCAACAACACCGTGCCCCACTCCATGTATGACCAGCGCGTGTGCGGCAAGTATGACGTGCGCCTGAACGAGACCTTTATGGGCTTCCACTGCGGCAACACCAGCTGTTCCCTGCTGAAAAATCCCCACATGGGCTATCAGCTCATCATGAAGCGGGACCTGGAGCCCGAGCTGGCCGAGCCGGACATCACCCGTGGCACCATGGAGGGCAACATCAAGGCCGGAGACATCACCTTCTTCCGCCTCCAGAGTACCGCCGACACCCAGCTGCGGGCCTACATCGCCCAGGGCCAGGTGATGGACGTGGACTGCCAGAGCTTCGGCTCCATCGGCGCCTTTGCCATCCCGGAGATGGACCGCTTCTACCGCCATGTGCTGCTGGCCAAGCGCTATCCCCACCACGGCAAGGCCCTGTACGAGGTGTTCAAGTACCTGGGGGTGGGAGATATCGCCTACAACCAGCCCAAGAGCCTGCCCTATCCCGACGAGAACCCCTTCGCCTAAGAGAACAGAAAAAACATCCACATGGACCCAGGTCCATGTGGATGTTTTTTTGCTTATTCTTGAGTGTATCCGGCCAAAAACTGTCGGGTGCGCTCCTCTTGGGGGTTCTCGATGACCTGTCGGGCGGGGCCTCGCTCCACAATGAGGCCCCCATCCATGAACATCACCTCGTCGGCCACGTCCCGGGCGAAGGCCATCTCGTGGGTGACGATAATCATGGTGGTCTTCTGCTCCACCAGGCCCCGGATGACCCGCAGCACCTCTCCGGTGAGCTCCGGGTCCAGGGCGGAGGTGGGCTCGTCAAAGCACAGAATATCCGGCTTCAGGGCCAGGGCTCGGGCGATGGCCACCCGCTGCTGCTGGCCGCCGGAGAGCTGGCTGAGGTAGTGGCTTGCCCGCTGCTCCAGGCCCATTTTGGTGAGCAGCTCCAGGCCCTCCTGTTGAATCTCCTCCAAAATGGCCTTTTTGTTGGCCTTGAAGTCGGGCCGCTCCCGGGCCAGCAGCTCCTTGGCCAGGGTCACGTTTTTCAGGGCTGTATACTGGGGAAACAGGTTGAAGGACTGAAACACCATGCCGAAGTGGAGGCGTTTTTTGCGGATTTCCGCATCGGTCTGGCTGCGGCGGGTGGGGGGGGCAAAGAATAAGGTGGCTGGACTATCGGTCGGGCTGCGGCGGTTGGCGGCGTCAAAGATGACGTTGCCTCCCACCAAGATGGTGCCCTGATCCGGGGTCTCAAGGAAGTTCAGGCACCGCAGCAGGGTGGTCTTGCCGCTGCCTGAGGAGCCGATGATGGCCAGGGCCTTGCCCTTCTCCAAATCAAAGCTGATATCCTCCAGCACCCGGGTGGACCCAAAGTGTTTTTCCAGGTTATTTACCTCTAAGACTGCCATATGTCACACCCGCCTTTTCAGGAGAAATAGTCCAGCTTCTTCTCCAGCCGTCCCAGCAACAGGGTGACCAGGCCGTTGAAGACCAGGTAGTACACGCCGGTGAAGAACAGGGGCCACAGCAGGCCGGAATAGCCGTGGGAGGTCTTCAAAAAGGCCTGTCCAGCCCAGATGACCTCTTGTAGAGAGATAATGCGGGACAGAGAGGTGTCCTTGACCAGAGTGATGATCTCGTTGGACATGGGGGGCACGATGCGCTTGATCATTTGCAGCAGGGTGACGTGGAAGAAGATTTGGCTCTTCGTCATACCCAGCACTTGCCCCGCCTCCTGCTGTCCCTTGGGGACGCCCTGAATGCCGCCCCGGTAGATTTCCGAGAAGTAACAGGCGTAGTTGAGGATGAAGGCTACGGCACAGGCCAAAAACCGTCCAGACTCTCCGGAAGGCCAGGGGCTTTGACCCATGGCAATGCCGGGAATGAAGAAAATGATGTACAGCTGGAGCATCAGCGGGGTGCCCCGGATGACCCACACCACAAACCGGCACAGCCACCGCAGGGGGTAAAAGCGGGTCATGGACCCCCAGCAGATCACCAAGCCCAGGGGAAGCGCGCCCAGCAGGGTCACGAAAAACAGCTTTAGAGTCTGTAAGAAACCCTCATTCAGGGCACCGATTACCGTCAAAAACATGGAAATACCACCTTAATCTACCAATGTTTGGTCTACAGAGCGAAGGCAGAGCATCCGCTCTGCCTTCGGTTGCGCCCGTGTTATGGCTGCTCCACCAATTTCTCGGCAATGCCGTACTTCTCCGCCACCTGCTGCATGGTGCCGTCGGCGTACTTCTCGGCGAAGAACTCGTTGAGCTTTTCCGCCAGATCGGAGCCCTTGCGGAAGCCCACGCCGTACTGCTCGTCGGCCAGGGACACGGTGTAGGTGAGATTTTCATAGCTGGTGCCCTCGCCGGTGGAGGCCGCTGCCATGAGGTAGTCAATGATGGCCGCATCGGCGGTGCCGGAGGGCACCTCCAGCAGAGCGGTGGCCTGGGCCTGAGCGGGGGTGTAGTTGAGGGAATAGGCATCGGCTTGCTCCATGCCTGCGGAGCCGTTTTCCACGGAGAAGTTCAGGTCCTTAATGCTGTCCACGGTCTGATATTTGTCCGCCTGGTCGGCCTTGACCACCACCACTTGGGCGTTGTTGAAGTAGGGGTTGGAGCACTCCATGGCCTCCTTCACGTCCTCGGTGAGGGTCATGCCGTTCCAAGCCACGTCAATGGTCTTGCCGTCCAGCTCCATGATCTTGCTGTCCCAGTCGATGAGCTGGAACTCCACGTCCACCCCCAGGCTCTCGGCAAAGAGGGTGGCCATGTCGGCGTCGAAGCCCACCCAGTTGCCATTCTCGTCCTGGTAGTCCATGGGCTCAAACTCGGTGATGCCCACCACCAGGGTGCCCTTGTCCTGGACATAGGCCAAATCGCTGGTGGGTTCGGTGTTTTTCGCGTCTTTTCCGCTGCAAGCGGCCAGGCTCAGCCCCATCGCCAGGGCCAGCGCCAGAGAAATCATCTTTTTCATATCCTCATATCCTCCTCATTGGGGCCCTCCTGTGGGTGGAGGAGCCAGTGACGGTATTTTAGCACAGTAACGAGATAATGTAAAGAGGTAAAAAAGAAAAGTTGTCCCCGGCGGAAGGACAGTTCCGCCGGGGACGCACAGATGTACACAAATTAACCGTTGCCGGTGGGGATGAAGGGACGGATGGCCATGGCCACATTGGAGATGGGCATGGTCTGGAGCCACACCTTGCCGGGGCCGGTGAGCAGGGTGTTGAAGAGCCCCTCACCGCCCAGGAACTTGTTTTTTAGCCCGGGCACCTGCTGGATGTCCATGGTGACGGTGGGGGAGAAGCCGGCCACGTTGCCGGTATCCACCACGATCTGCTGCCCCCGGCTCCAGCCGTACTCGATGAGCTCGCCGTCAATTTCCGCAAAGGCCACCCCGCGCCCGGACAGGTGCTGCATGATAAAGCCCTCGCCGCCGAAGAAGCCCGCCCCCAGCTTGCGGCTGAAGTGGATGGACAGGTCCACCGTGGACTCTGCGGCCAAAAAGGCGTTTTTCTGCAAGATCATCTCCTGGCCGGGCCCGATGTTCAGGGGCATGATCTTGCCGGGGAAGCTGGAGCCGAAGGCGATCATGCCCTGGCCCCGGGCGGTATAGATGTTCTGGAACATGCTCTCTCCTGAGAAGGCCCGGGAAAACATCTTGCCCAGACCGCCCCCGGAGGTCTCCATGGCCATGTTGGGGCTCATCCACACCATGGAGCCCCGCTCGGTGATCATTTGCTCCCGGTCCTGCAAGTGGCAGATGACCACGGGGAATGCGCCGCCGGTAATTTCGTATCTCATAGAAACCCTCCCTTTCGTTTCTCTGGTTAGCCTCATGATACCTGTGGGACAAGGGGGCTGTCAAGGGCAGAAAAAGTCCTTTACAAACCCAGATAAGTGGGCTATAATCTCCTGTGGGAATAAAGTTCTCCCACGGGCAACCGAAACCGCTGTGTTCAGCTGATGACTTCTGTGATTTATGTTGGTCACAGGGGGCATTGGCTTTTTTTGTGGCCGCAAGGAGGAAACAAACATGTTAACATCCCTGGCACTCATATTCCTGGTGGGCCTATCCATGGCGGCCATCGTCCAGCAGCTCAAGCTGCCCCGCATCATCGGTATGCTCATCACCGGCATTGTGGTGGGCCCCTACGTGCTCAATTGGCTGGACCCGTCCATTCTGTCCATCTCGGCGGAACTGCGCCAGATGGCCCTCATTATCATCCTGCTGAAAGCGGGCCTGTCGCTCAACCTGTCCGACCTGAAAAAGGTGGGCCGTCCGGCGGTGATGATGTCCTTTGTCCCCGCCAGCTTTGAGATTTTGGGCTATGTGCTGGTGGCCCCTCACCTGCTGGGCATCAACGTCATGGAGGCCGCCGTCATGGGCGCCGTGCTGGGCGCTGTGTCCCCGGCCGTGGTGGTGCCCCGGATGGTGCAGCTGATGGAGACGGGGTACGGAACCAAGAAGGGCATCCCCCAGATGATTCTGGCCGGAGCCTCCTGTGACGATATCTTTGTTATCGTCCTCTTTACCACCTTCACGGGCATGGCCCAAGGTGGCAATCCCCAGCTCATGGACTTTGTGAACATCCCCGTGTCCATTGTCCTGGGCGTGGCTCTGGGCGCTGTGGTGGGGTGGCTCCTCAGCCGCTTTTTCGAGACCGCCTACGCCCACCAGCACTGCGTGCGCAACAGCACCAAGGTCATCATCGTCCTGGGCGTGTCCTTCACCCTCATGGCAGTGGAGACTTGGCTAGAGGGCATCGTGTCGGCCTCCGGTCTGCTAGCCGTGGTGAGCATGGCCTGCGTGCTGAAAATCAAGAGCCCTGCCTTTGTCTCCAAGCGCCTGTCTGAGAAGTTCGGCAAGCTGTGGATTGCCGCCGAGGTCATTCTCTTCGTGTTGGTGGGCGCCGCTGTGGATATCCGCTACACCCTGAGCGCCGGAGGTGCTGCCGTGCTCATGATTCTGAGCGCTCTGCTGTTCCGGGCCGTGGGCGTGTGCCTGTGCGTGGCGGGCACTAAGCTCACCCGGAAAGAGCGCCTGTTCTGCGTCATCGCCTACCTGCCCAAGGCCACGGTGCAGGCCGCCATCGGCTCGGTGCCCCTGGCCATGGGCCTGCCCTGCGGACAGATTGTGCTGTCTGTGGCGGTGCTGGGCATCCTCATCACCGCACCCCTGGGGGCCATCGGGATGGACGCCACCTACCGGAAGCTGCTGACCCGGGAGAACTTGGAAGAATAAGAGTAAAAACGAGGTGTTTTTATGGAACCCATCGCCCACATTCATACGGATTTCACCAGTAAATTCGGCGTACCCCGCCAGGCGGGGCTGGTGCGTGAACTCCGGGCCACCATTGTCTTTGCGGGAGTGTGC
>CABPXX010000091.1 GCA_902461475.1 uncultured Eubacteriales bacterium
TTGAGCCGCACCGGGTGGATGGTCATAGCACCGGAGGGCACAATGAAGGACTCCTTGGCGGACACCGCCAAGGGCACCCCGATGGAGTGGCCGCCCCCCAGCACCAGGGACACCGTGGGCTTGGACATCCCGGCAATCATCTCGGCTATGGCCAGCCCCGCCTCGATGTCGCCCCCCATGGTGTTGAGTAAGATGAGCAGTCCGTCCACCTCGTCGCTCTCCTCCACCGCCGTGAGCAGGGGCAGTACGTGCTCATACTTGGTGGTTTTGGCCCCCTCCGGGGCCTCCTGATGGCCCTCGATCTGGCCGATGATGGTGAGAGTCTGAATGGTCCCGCACCCGGTCTTCACTGTGGAAGCCCCCAGCTCGGTGAGTTGCTGCTGTTGCTCCTCCGCAGGCTGAGTCCCCCCGCCGTTATCCTCTTTTTTCATGCAAAAGCACCCCCTTCCCGGATAGTATTTCCAGGAAGGGGGTGCTTTATCCTGCAAACGGCAAAAAGCCTCGCAGAATTCGCACCCGCAGGTGCGAAACATCAGAATCCGTTTTTCCCGGGGACATGCGCATCGGGAAAAACACCTCTCAGCCTGCAAGTGTGAGTTTTGCCCGCCCCTGGTGGGCAAAATCTTGCGCGCAGCAGGCTGCAACTTCTCCGTTTAAAAGGCTTTGCCTTTTGAACGGAAATCTTAGCCCTCGTACAGAGCCCGGCAGGCTGCGTAGGTCATGTAGCAGTCCAGCTTGGACACGGTCTCAAAGGGAGAGTGCATGGACAGTACAGGCACACCGGCGTCCAGGGTGTCGATGTTGCGGTTGGCCATATAGCAGGCCACGGTGCCGCCGCCGCCCTGGTCGGTCTTGCCCAGCTCGGCCATCTGCCACAGAACCCCACGGTCGTCCAGCAGGCGGCGGACATAGCCAACAGCCTCAGCGCCAGCGTCGGAGCAGCCGCCCTTACCGCGGGCACCGGTGTACTTGCTCAGACCCACGCCGTAGTTGACGAAGGCGGAGTTGTTGCGCTCATAGACCTCAGCAAAGTTGGGGTCGAAGGCAGCGGTGACGTCGGAGGACAGGCAGAAGGACTTCTCATAGCAGGCCCGCAGAGGCACGTTCTGGCTGTCGCACAGGTCCTCCATGAAGGTGTCGAAGAAGGCGGACTGCATGCCGGACACGCCCTCGGAGCCGATCTCCTCCTTGTCGGCCAGCACGCACACGGCGGTACGGCAGGGAGTGCCCTCCAGGTCCAGCATGGCCTTCAGGCCAGCATAGGCGCACACACGGTCATCGTGGCCGTAAGCGCCCAGCAGAGTGCGGTCAAAGCCGATGTCGGTGGCGTTGAAGGCGGGGACCGCCTCGATCTCGGCGGAGATGAAGTCGGCCTCGGTGATGCCGTACTTCTCGTTGAGAATCTGCATGACCGCCAGCTTCACCCGGCCGTCGCCCTCGTCGTCCTTCAGGGGGCGGCTGCCCACCACCAGGTTCAGGCTCTCGGCAGGAATGGGCTCGCCCAGGGGCTTCTTGGACTGGTCCGCGCCCAGGTGAGGCAGCAGGTCGTTGATGGTGAACTGAGGATCGCCGGGATTGCCGCCCACGGACACATTCACCACAGAGCCATCCTTGAGCACCACCACGCCCCGCAGCTCCAGGGGGATGGTCACCCACTGATACTTGCGGATGCCGCCGTAGCAGTGAGTCTTGAGGAAGGCGATCTCGCTGTCCTCATAGAGGGGGGTGGGCTTCAGGTCCAAACGGGGGGCGTCGATGTGGGCAGCCACGATGGACACGCCCTGATCCAGGGGAGCAGAGCCGATGACCGCCAGGTTGATGCCACGGCCCCGGTTGACCCGGTAGACCTTCATGCCGGGCTCCAGCTCCATACCCCGCTCCAGGGGCACAAATCCGGCGGCCTCAATGAGCTCCACGGTGTAGTCCACGCAGGTGCGCTCGGTCTTGCCCTTATCCAGGTAGACCTTGTAGCCCTCGCAGTAATCAAAAATCTTCTGCTCGGTGGCCTCATCCACCTTGTCCCAGCCGTTTTTCTTCTGGTTGAGCAGCTGCTCCCGGAGCAGCTTTCCCTTGTTGTTCTCTTCCATGGGTATAACCTCCTATATGTTTATCTGTGCAATATATGGGCAAACAACGCCGCGGCCTGCTGTTCCAGCTGCCCCGGGTCGTCTCCGTCGTTGTGTAAGGTGTACTGGCAGTGGGTCTCGAAAAACTCCGCTGGCTTCTGCGCCTCCACCCGCTTGCGGGCATAGACCTCGTCAATGCCGTCCCGGGCCATGATGCGCCCGATGCGGGTCTCCGCCTTGGCCACCACCGCCACGGTGATGTGGCACCTCTCCCCCACCCCGCTCTCAATGAGGGCAATGGCATCCACCACCGCCATCTGTTTTCCCTCCGCCTGGGCCTGGTCCAAACGGCGCTGGATTTCCAGCTGGATATAGCGGTGGGTGATGGCGTTCAAATCCTCCAGGGCCTGGGAGTCGCCAAACACCTTGGCCCCCAACTGCTTGCGCAGCAGCACGCCCTGATCGTCGTAGATGTCCGGGCCGAACCGCGCTTGCAATTCCTGGCGCATGGGCTGGCTGGACACGGTGAGGTCATGGTAGATGGCGTCGGCGTCCAGCACCGCCGCCCCCATCCCCTCCAGCACGTGGAGTACGGTGGTCTTGCCCGCTCCTGTGGGGCCGGTGAGGCCGATGATGGTCAAGCTCATCCCTCCACCTCACATCCCAGGGCCTGCTCAATGGCCTCGCGGCTCAGGCCACCCTGGCGGAGGATGCGGAAGGGTTTTACAGTCAGGTTCACAATGGTGGACTCCACCCCCACCGAGCAGGGGCCGCCGTCCAGCACCGCCCCAATGCGGCCGTCCAGCTGCTCCAGTACCTGCTGGGCGTTCTTGGGGCTGGGGTGGCCAGAGATGTTGGCCGAGGGACAGGCCAGCGGATGGCCCAGAGCCCGGATAACCCCCAAGGTGTCCGAGTGGTCGGGGCAGCGCACCCCCTGGGTGGCTCCCCCGGCAGGGACAAGGTCGGGCAAGGTGCCCTTGCCCCACAAAATCATGGTCAGAGGGCCAGGCCAGAAGGCCTTGGCCAGGGTGTAGGCCTCGGGTGGACTGTCCCGGCACACCCCTTCCACCATGTCCATGCCGTCCACCAGCACGTTCAGGGGCTTCTCCTCCGGGCGGCCCTTGGCCTCATAGTTGGCCCGCACCGACTCCTCGATGTAAGCATCTGAGGCCAGGCCGTACACCGTCTCGGTGGGCACGGCAACCAGTTGCCCCTGGGCGAGCAGCTTTGCCGCCGTCTCCACCTCGTGGGGGGCCAGGGTCTGGGTCTCAGTACGGTCCAGCACCAGAGAGAGGAGCTGTCCGGGCCGCTCCACCAAGTGGTGGGCTCCCTCCTGCTCCAGTTCGGCACGGCTTCGGAACCCCCACAGCACCCCGCAGGTGTCCAGCTTGCCGTTTTTACCAGTACGGATGTCCACATTGCTGTCCCCCACAAAGAGGGTGGTCTCGGGCTTGGCCCCCATCTGCTCCATGAGGGCATAGAGCAAGGTGGGGTCGGGCTTGGTGGGCTGGTCGGGCAGGGCTCCCTGGATGTGGGTGAACACCCCGGGGTAGTACCGCTCCATCACCACCCCGGCCAAGGAGTGGGCCTTGTTGGTGAGCACACCGATGCCCACCCCCGCCTGCTTTAAGGCGTCCAGCACCTGGGCCATACCCCAGTAGGGGGCGGTGAGGTCCTCTTTGTGGGCCCCGTAGTAGTCCATAAACTGGGCCAGAGCCTCCTCCAGCCCCTGCTGGGATGTGCCTTGGGGGGCAAACCGCTCCACCAGCTTGGGGATGCCGTTGCCCACCTTGGTCTTGTAGGCCTCCACCGTGTGGGTGGGCCAGCCCCGCTGGGTGCACACCCAGTTTCCGGCGTTGGCCAGGTCGTCAATGGTGTTGAGGAGGGTTCCGTCTAAGTCAAAAATCACATGGGTATACATTTCTCTAGCCCTCTCCTTGTTTCAGCCGCTGGGCCCGGTCGGCGGTGATGAGCCCGTCGATGATCTCGTCCAGATCTCCGTCCATGACAGCGTCCAATTTGTATATGGTCAGCCCGATGCGGTGCTCGGTGAGCCGTCCCTGGGGGAAGTTGTAGGTGCGGATGCGCTCGTTGCGCATGCCCGAGCCCACCTGGCTGCGCCTCTGGTCTCCGTATTCCTCCGAAATGCGCTGCTGCTCCTGGTCGTAGAGCATGGAGGCCAGAATGCGCATGGCCTTCTCCCGGTTCTGGAACTGGCTGCGCTCCTGCTGGCACTCCACCACCGTGCCCGTAGGCTTGTGGATAAGGCGCACCGCCGAAGAGGTCTTGTTCACGTGCTGGCCGCCGGCGCCAGAGGCCCGGTAGACCTGCATTTCCACATCGGCGGGATTGAGTTGCACGTCCACCTGCTCCATCTCGGGGAGCACCGCCACGGTGGCGGTGGAGGTGTGCACCCGGCCGCCGGATTCCGTCTCCGGCACCCGCTGTACCCGGTGCACGCCACTCTCAAATTTCAGCCGGGAGTAAGCCCCATCCCCGGAGATGGTCAGGGAGATGTCCTTGACGCCTCCCAGTTCGGTCTCGCTGACGCTGTTGACCTCCACCTTCCACCCCCGCTTTTCTGCATACATGGTGTACATGCGGGTGAGAGAGTGGGCAAAGAGGGCGGACTCTTCCCCGCCCACCCCGGCTCGAATCTCCACAATGACATTTTTGTCGTCGTTGGGGTCCCGGGGCAGCAGCAGCTCTCGGATGAGCTGCTCCAGGCGCTCCAGTTCTTCCTTGGCCTGGGCCATTTCCTCCTGGGCCAGGTCCTTAAAATCCGGGTCGGAGAGCAATGCCTCTGCCCCGGCCAGGTCCTCCCCTGCCTTACACCAGCTGCGATAAGCGGTGACCAGGGGCTCCAGCTCCCGCTGCTCCTTGTTGAGCCGGGACACCAGGTCCGGGTCTTCATAGGTCTCGTTGGCAGCCAGACGGGCCTCGATCTCCCCGTACCTCTGCTCAATGCCTCTGAGTTTGTCCGTCATGTTCTCACCCCTTGGCCTCTTCCAGCTGGGCAGCCAGAGTCTCCCACTGGGTATACAGGTGGGCCAGCTCGTCCTCCAGGCGGCTGCGTTTCTCATAGAGCTCCTGGGCCTTGAGGTAGTCGCTGGCGGCGGCCTCCAGCTCGCCCGTGAGCTCGTCCAGGCGGATTTCCGCCTTTTCCACCGCCCGCTCCGCACTCCGCACCTGCTTTTCCAGCTCCTTGGTGCCGCCGGAGCGCTTGGGCTTCTCCTCCGCCTTGGGCTTTTCCGGCTGCACTTGGGCCTTGGCAGCGTTTTTCAGCTGGGCCTGCCGCTCCCGCCAGGCCCGGAACTCCCCGTAGGTGCCCCGGAAGTCCTGAATCTTGCCGTCTTCCAGCATCCACACACGGGTGGCAAACTTCTCGATAAAATAGCGGTCGTGGGAGACGAAGAGCAGGTTGCCCCCGTACTCCGCCACCGCCTCCTCCATCCACTCTCTGGAGTCAATGTCCAGGTGGTTGGTGGGCTCGTCCAGCACCAGGAGGTTGATTTTACTGTCCATGAGCATGCACAGCCTCAGCCGGGACTGCTCGCCGCCAGACAGGGTGGACACGGACTTAAACACGTCGTCCCCCCGGAACCGGAAGGAGGCCAGACGGTCCCGGGCCTCCTGGGTGGTGCAGTTCTGGGCATAGAGCATGGTGTCCACCAGGTTGCGCTCCGGGTGATCGAAGTGGATGATCTGGGGCAGGTACCCCACCCGGATGGAGGGGCCCAGGTAAATGCTGCCCTGGTCCGGGGCCTCCTCCTCCATGAGGATTTTCAGGAAGGTGGACTTTCCGGTGCCGTTGTCTCCCAACAGGGCGATGCGCTCGCCCCCCACCACCTCCAGATTCAAATCCGAGAAGAGGGTGCGGTCCCCGAAGTGCTTGGACAGCCCAGTGACCACCATGGCCTCGTCTCCGTGGAACTCCCGCTCCCCAAACCGGGTGGTCATCTTCTTCTCCCGGGTGGGCTTGGCGGTGGTGTTCATGCGCTCAATGCGCTTTTCCATGTTGATGGCCCGCTTGTACTGCTTGTCGTTGCCCTGGAAGGCCCACAGGCGCATCTGCTGGGCAGCCTGCTCCAGCTGGGCGATCTTGGCCTGCTCCTTCTCATACTGGCGCAGCCGCTCCTGATACCGCCGCTCCTTCTCCTCCACGTAGAAGGTATAGTTGCCGGAGTACAGCTCCGC
>CABPXX010000092.1 GCA_902461475.1 uncultured Eubacteriales bacterium
GGCCGGCCAGCTCGTCCAGCCGGTTGTCGAAGGAGCAGTCCACCCGCAGCCCTAACTGGCTGCACTGGAGGATGAAGCCGCCCAGGGAGAAGCTCCCCTCCTGGCACTCCACCTTCACCGGGGCCACGGCGGCGGAGAGCTTGGGGGCAAAGGACATGTCCTCCCCCCGCAGCTGCACCGTCACCGCCTGAGCACCGGGCAGCTGCTCCATGGCACGGCGGAGCATCTGCACCATATGGTCGTAGTAGTCAGGGGTGCCGGTGAAGGTGCGGATGCGCTCACACACCTGCTCAAACACCTCCTGGGTAATCTCCTTGCGGCGCAGATAGATCTGGCGCTTGCTGTCCATCAGGTGCCGGGACACCTCCCGGCCGGACTCCGCCCGAATGCGGGCGGCCTCCTTATCGTAATAGGACCGGGCAGCGTCCTTGGCCTCAATTTTGGCCTCTGCCAGAGCGGCAGCCCGCTGCTCTTCCAATTCTTTCTTCATCTGCTCACTTTGCTGGGCGGCGTTGCGCACCACCTCTTCGGTGAAGTGAAGCAGCTTTTCGGTTTGTTCTGGCATGTTGAGATCCCTCCTTGTCATATGGGACTCTGGTATGATCGGCATGGGGTTCCCCCATGGAATCTCAGAGTTTTATACCAATGGCCTCCCGGATGTATCGGCCAATGGCATCGTGGTTACGAGCTCCATGTCGGTCTGGAATCTCCACCACCAGCGGGGTGCGGCCGCTCATCTTCCAGTCCGACAGCTGGTCGGCGCACTGCTCAGCCAGGCTCTCGGTGATGAGCAGAATGCCCACGGTTTCATCGGCAAGGGCGTTCTGGATGGCGGTTTCCGCCTCTTCCTTGCTGCGGGCCACCACGCCCTCTACGCGCAGCCCCACTTGGGTGTCCGTATTATCGGAGATGACAAAGTAACGCATGGTTCGCTCCCCGCTTCCCCATTAGGACACGAACAGCAGCACCAGAGCGATGATCAGACCGTACAGAGCCACGCCTTCGGCCAGACCCACGAAGATCAGGGACTTACCGAACATGGAGTCGTTCTCGGAGATGGCGCCCAGAGCAGCGGAAGCGGAGGAGGACACGGCGATGCCGCCGCCGATGCCGGACAGGCCAACGGCCAGGCCGGCGCCGATGTACTTCAGACCAGTGGCCAGACCGTCCGCAGCAGCGCCAGCGGCAGCGGCAGGGGCAGCAGCGGAGGCCCCGGTGAGGCCCAGCACAGCGGTAATCACGAACAGGCCACAGAACATGGCGATGTTGCTCAGCAGGGCGTGACGGGCGGAAGCGCCGGTGAGCTTCTTGACCGCGATGGTCACCAGGGGCAGGAACAGCATCAGGGAGCCCAGGATAAACAGGATAATTTTCATAATAATGACCTCCAATGTTTGTGTTTTTGGGATGGATTAAGAGTTTTTCGCCGTATAGTCAATGATGCGGGGGCTATACTCCCGGCCGCTGTCCTGATAGAACCGGCCGAACAGCTCGTAGAATTCCAGACGCAACACCTGGATACCCACCAGCAGGCCCTCAAAGCCCATGACAAACAGGTTGCCCAGAATGAGGACGATGGGATTGAGGTTGGCCCCTGCCATTGTGTGGATGACCAGCATCAGACACACGTGGGTGATGGCATAGGCGCCCACACGCAGGAAGGACAGGGTGTTGGTGAGGAAGGACAGCAGGGTCTCAAACAGCTCGAAGAAGCCGGAGACCAGCAGACCGCCCAGGGATTCGGGCTTCCAATCCTCTTTTCCCTCTGCCAGCGCGGACAGGGGCTCCCGGAACAGGATGAGGACCAGGGGCAGCACCAGCACCGGCAGGACGTACCACCCCCGGAACAGGCTGAACCCGGTGAGCAGGGTCACCATGGCGGCAATGATGAGGCCTAGATAGAACACCATCCCGGCCAGGCCGTTGGGGCCAAAGAAAATCTTGTCAAAGTCGTGCTGACGGATGCCGTTGAGCACATTGAGCACCATCACAAAGGCCAACATCACCACGCCCATGGCCAGAGAGGCCACCAGCAGGTACACCACGTTGTTGCCCTCCAGGATCTTAAAGCCTGGGAGGATGTCCTCAAAGCCAAACACAGAGCCGTAGACAAATCCGAATATGGTGGAGGAAATGCCGCAGCAGACGATGATCTTCCCCAGCCACATGTGCTTTTTGGCGGCTAAAAACAGGCCGATGAGGGCCAGGCCAATGCCCTGCCCCACGTCTCCGAACATGATGCCGAAGAAGATGCAGTAGGTGATGGCCATAAAGGAGGACGGGTCATACTCGTGGTAGTTGGGCAGGCCGTACATCCGCAGGAAGGGCTCGAAAATCCGGCCCAACAGAGAATTTTTCAGCTTGGTGGGCGGGGTCAGCTCGGTCTCCTCCGCCTTATCCACCACATAGTCCAGCTTGCCATAGGCGTCCACCCGGGCCAAAAACTCGGGCAGATCGTCCTCAGGCACCCAGCCCATGAGGTAGAAGGTCTCTTTGGAGCGGGCACCGAAGCGGCGCATCTCCATGACCTGGTTTTCCCGGCACAGCCAGGACCGCAGGCTCAAGAGGTGGTCCTTCTGCTGCTGGGCCAGTTCCTGGCGCTGGTTTTTCAGCTGTCCCAGGGTCTGCTCGTCGTCCTCCATCTCGTGGCGCAGGGCCTCAATGGCCTCCTGAGCGGTGCCGCCCAGGCGCTCGTCCAGGGGCACGGGCACAAAGTGCATGGAGTCGAAGAGGGTGTCCACCTTCTCCTCCCGGGCCTTGAGGGCGAAGTAACAGCCGTATACTTGGTTGTTCTCGGTGTGGGTGGGGAAGAAGAAGCAGTCCTCTCGCTTGTCCAGCACCTCGGAGAAGGTGCGGTAGCTGTCCTCGGGCAGGTGCCCGAAGCGGAAGGACAGGTGGTCCATGTTGCGCAGGGTGTCCAGCTGCACCGAGATGCCAGCCAGCTTCTCCAGCTGGGACACAGAGGAGCGGTCGTCCGCCTCCTCCTGGCGCAGGGCCTCCTCCCACTGGTCCATCTGGTCCAGCTGCTGGGTGAGGTCATCCAGGTATCTCTGGCCCTCTTCCAGGTCTGCCCCCTCGGCAAAGGGGCGGTATTCCGGCTCCAATTCCAGCCGGGTGAGCACTTCCTCCGCTTGCCGCAGCAGAGGCATCACCTGGTTGGGCATGTTCAGGGACCGCAGGTGGTTGTTGCGGTGCATCACCTGTAACACGCTCTCCGGGTGAAACGGTCGGTCCACGACACACTGGCGCACCACCGCTTCAAATTCCGGCAGCGGGCCTGTGACCGTGACAAACTTCATTGCTTGAACAGACATGTACTCCCTCCTCAGCGGTCCATCATGTCCAGTATGGACGGATTCAGGGCCATCTGGTATTTTGCCGCCTCCACCGCGGACACCACCGCTTTGAGCTCAATCTCTCGCAGGTTCATCAGCGCCACGGCGCTGTAAATGGAGGGTTTGCCCATCATCAGCTGGCGGCGGCTGGTGCGGTAAATGGTGGCGGTGTAGAGATAATTCAAGTCCTCCCCGCTATGCTGGTCAAAGATGCGGCCATAGGGGGTCTGCTGGGCCAGCTCCAGCACCGCCTCGGCGTTGGGGGCGGCACACATGGCGTGAATCATCTGGGGCTTGAGCTTGTAGTGGTAGGGCAGCAGCACCGGCAGGTAGTTGTCCTCCTGGGGGAAATACCGCTTCATGCGCAAAATGTGCATGAGGTTGAGCATATCCACCTGACTGCCCACGGATTTCTCCATAATCCGGCGCACATCTCCGTCGTATTTCCGGCGGATGATGGACTGGAGCTTTTGGTAGTATACCCCGTTGAGCAGCGCCTCGGTGACCCCGTAGTCGGGCAGAGCACCGTCGGCGGAGCGCAGCCGCTCCAGGGCATCGTGGTAGATGCTTCCCCGGGTGGCCTCCACCAGCCCGTCATAGGTGGTACAGCGGCGCAGGGCCTGCACATCCACCCGGGTGTGGCTCATAAAGGCCGGGGGCAGCGGCTCCACTTCCTTATAAATACTGGCGTGGAGGTGGCGCAGGGCGGCCAAAATCTCGTCCATCCCCGCCCGCATAATGGCGAAGCCCATGACAGCCCGGTCCTTGTGGGGCACAAAGGCCATCAGGCTCAGGTACTCCCGGCGAATCTGCTCCCGCAGGGCGGTCTCCAGGGTGGCACGAGTCAAGAGAGCATCTTGGGGCAGATGCTCCGCTGCATGGCTCCACCCAGGCAGCTGGCGCAGCTCGGCCAGCACATCGTCCACCGAGCGCATCCCGGCCAGATGCTCCAGGTCCTGCCGGGTGATGCGCTTGCCATAGATGGCCTTGGCCTTGGTGGCCAGGGCCTCATATCCGGCGCTCACTGAATGTCAACCGTCTGGTGGAACAACGTATGCACCCAGTTGTCCCCATACCGAGTGTACGCCCGCTCCATTTTGGCGTTTGCATCAGCCAAACGCACCTTCTGGGCAGCAATCAGCTGCTCTTTCTTCTCTTCCTCCTGGCTTTTCAGCTCCTCCAGCCAGGCTTTGGCGCGATCCAGATACTTCTGTCGAATTGCAGCCTTTTCCTGCTCCAATTCTGCCTCGAAATTGGCTTTCTGGGTCTTTACCTCTTCCGCTACATCCCGGGCAGATCGTTCTGCTTCCAGAATTCGGTCAATTAGCATGGTATAGTCCATCCACACTGCCTCCTTCTTTCTAAATTGCACCATGAATTTGTATCAATTCACACAACAGCATATTATACCACTCCTCTCCCACCATGGGAAGCACCTTTTTACAAATCTTGCAGGCAGCAAAATCCCGTCTTTCCCCGCCCCACAATGGGGATTGCATTGCACTATGGTAAAGTGTATAATACGTTTCAACCACATTTCTCCATACAACCCCCGGGTTGCAGGGAGAAAAAGCGGTGAAATAAGCAAAGGAGGACGTACCATGAAACAGCTGCTGCAACTTTTGGAAAATGATTGCACCCTCACCCCCGCCCAATTGGCATCTATGACCGGTTCTACCCAGGAGGACGTGGCAGCAGCCATTGCCGACTACGAGAAAAATCGTGTGATTCTGGGCTACAAGGCCATTGTGGACTGGGACCGTACCCACCGGGAGTCTGTCACCGCCCTCATTGAGGTGAAGGTCACCCCCCAGCGGGGCGACGGCTTCGACCGCATTGCCCAGCGCATTTACCAATATGATGAAGTGGAATCCCTCTTTTTGATGAGCGGTTCCTTCGACTTCACCGTCATCATCTCGGGGCGCACCTTGCAGGAGGTAGCCCGGTTCGTGGGTGAGAAGCTGGCCCCCATGGAGGGCGTCACCGGCACGGCCACCCACTTCATCTTGAAGAAATACAAAGAGAAGCACCTGATTTTCCCGGTGCAGGAGGAACAAGAAGAGAGGTTCGTATTGGAATGATTGATTATAAACAGATTTTAAGCCAGCGCATTCAGGAAGTGCCTCCCTCCGGCATCCGGAAATACTTCGACATCATGGCGGAGATGGACGACGCCATCTCCCTGGGCGTGGGAGAGCCGGACTTCCAGACCCCCTGGCACATCCGGGATGCGGGCATCTACTCCCTGGAAAAGGGCTTTACCAAGTACACCCCCAACGCCGGTCTCTCCGACCTGCGCCGGGCCATCTGCCGCTATCTGAAGCGGCGGTTTGACCTGGAGTATCAGCCCATCGGCCAGACCCTGGTCACCGTGGGCGGCAGTGAGGGCCTGGACCTGGCCTTCCGCTGTCTGCTGGAGCCGGGGGACGAGGTCATCATCCCCACCCCCTCCTTCGTGTGCTACGGGCCCCTGGTGTCCATGATTCACGGCGTGCCCGTGTACGTGGAGACCAAGGTGGAAAATGAGTTCCGCCTCACCCCCGAGGAGCTGAAAGCCGCCATCACCCCCCGCACCAAGATTCTGGTGCTCCCCTTCCCCAACAACCCCACCGGCGGCATCATGCACCGGGCGGATTTGGAGGCCCTGGCAGAGGTGCTGCGGGGCACCAATATTATGGTGGTGTCCGACGAGATCTATGCCGAGCTCACCTATGGCCAGCACCACGTGTCCATGGCCAACATCCCCGACATGTACGAGCGCACCATTGTCATCAATGGCTTCTCCAAGGCATATTCTATGACCGGCTGGCGTATGGGGTACGTGTGCGGACCCAAGGAGCTCATCGCCGCCATGACCA
>CABPXX010000093.1 GCA_902461475.1 uncultured Eubacteriales bacterium
CCCTCCCCATAAAACGGATTTTAATTTATTTTCCCGCCCCCGGCGGGAAAACTCTGCCGAGGGCTTTGTGGATGATGCAAGAAAATATATTTTTCTTGCATATATGTGAGGCTTTTGACAGTCTGAGTCCGCCCCAGCACTCACAGGGGCACCGGGACGGACTGTGAATTTCATCAGTAGTAGAAGCCCTCCTGCCTCAGCAACTGCACCAGTTCCAGAATTTCCGCCCCATCCACATCAAAAGGGAAGGTAAAGGCAAACCCAAGTTCCGGTTCGTTGCAGGCAAGGAGATTCTCTTTCAGTGCCTCTATGGTCTGTCCGGGGTGATAAAAATCGGCCAGATAGTCCTCCACGCCGTAGACTTCAAAGTCATACCCGGCCACCGGGACAAAGGAGAAGTCCAGGGCGGCACAGCGGCGCAGCTTGGTGGACAGGGAAATGCGGTCAAAGTGGACCTCGATATCACACAGGTTTTTCACGGTCAGCACTGGGATGGGGTAGGATTCCCGCACCCAACCGCCGTCATGGCCCCGGTGATAGTGTCCGTTGTACCACCCGGATTCCAGGGGGAATGTGCCGCGCAGGGCCTGGGAAATCTGGGCGGACTTGGCCTCCAGCCCAGCATAGCAGCGCTGAAGGTCTTGAAGAAGGTTTGTGTCCATGGGATGCACCCCCGTGTTCCACTGGATTAGCCCCATGATAACACAGATGGCGGGCCGTTTCCACCGGGGCTTATGCCTGGCCCACAAAGAGCAGGTGGTTGGAGGCCCCCAGGTGCTCCGGCTTCTCGCAGGTGTAGAAGTGATACCGGAGATACTGGGCGTAGCTCGCCTCGTCCATGGCGTTGATCTTCTCCTGGAGCAACTCACTGATCCCGTCCGAGGCCACCTCATGGAGCACGGTCACGCCGCCCTCCCGCAGCAGCTCCCGGCAGGCGTCCACGGTGTGGAAGACAAAGGGGAAGTCGTCACAGCGGAAGGTCTCCTTGTCGTAGGCGCCGTGGACGAAATAGTCCGGCTCCTCGTGGAACATGGTGAGGATGACCATGTCATTGGCGATGAAGGCGAAAAACAGCGTTCCATCCGGTTTGCACACCCGCTTGGCCTCCTGAATACAGCGGAGCTTATCGGCCTGGCTGTGCAAGTGGTACAGAGGGCCGAAGAGAAGCACAATGTCAAAGGAGTTGTCCGGGTAGCGGCTGAGGTCCAGGGCGTTGCCCTGCACCGGGTCAATGGTGTCCTCAGGGGTCAGCTTGGCCCGGAAAGCTGCAATGTTGGCCTCGGACAGCTCCAGAGCGGACACCTGGTACCCCTTTCGGGCGAAATACAGGCTGTATTCTCCGGCTCCGGCCCCGATATCCAGAATCTTGGCCCCCGGGGTGAGATAGCGCTCTATGTAGCGCACGGTGGTGAGAAACTCCACCCGGGCGGCCTGGGAGCGAGTGAGGCGGCGGCTTTCATCCAAGCGGCGGTACAGGTCTTGCACCAGTTGGGTGTCGTTTTCAAACACAAGCCCCTCCGTGAAGTCCTTGGGGCGATTCCATTGGCGTTTTAAGATGGCATAGTGGACGGTGTCGCAGATGCCCTGGCTGTTGTAGCCCGACTCCCGGGAGGTGCCCTCACAGGTCATGCCGCACTTTTGCATGACACCGCCGGAGTGGGGATTGCGGGTGTCGTGTTTGGCGGTGATGCGGTTAAACTGGCATGTTTCAAACAGGTAGCGGATGACCCCTTCCACCGCCTCGGTGGTGAGGCCCTGGTGCCACCAGGGCTGACCAATGCAGTAGGCCAGCTCCACGCAGGAGAGCAGGTCGTTGGGGTTCATGCCGCTGATGCTGCCGATGGGCTGGCCCAAGTCCTTGGGCACAATGAGCCACTGGTAGAAGTTGTCCTGCTGGTAGCCATTCACCCAACTCTGGAGCACCTGACGGGTGATGTCTGTGCTGGTGTGGGCTGGCCACATGAGATAGCGGGTCACCTGGGGGTCGGAGGCCCAGTGGTCAAACATGGCCTGGGCGTCGTCTACGGTGGCCCGGCGGAGCATGAGCCGGGGGGTCTCAATGGTCTGGGTCCCTCGGTGGGTGGGCATAGAATCAGTCCTTTCCATAAAATAAAAGCAGTGCAAGCTACCCTTTGCAGGGTCTGGCTTGCACTGCGTCTCTTCTCTCAACCTGGTTTGCGGGGTTATTGGGAAAAAGAGTATGACAATGCAAGCCCGATGCCATTGGGCATATCGGACTGAGGGGCGTTCATATTGTCCACACACATGTAACGCAGCATTGTCACACCTCCTGGAAGTTTTGCACATTATACGTCCATGCTGTGGAAAAGTCAACAGCTCGCAGGAAATTTTACACATCACACATGAAAGGCTGCTTTGGGGCTTTACACGCCTTTGTTAAAATGATACAATCCCTGAAATGACGACAGGGCCCCGGAGACGGGGGAGAAAAAAGTTTTGTATTTCTTACAAGGCGGCCCACTGGATTTTGTAAGAGAAATCGAGGCGGGGAAACGGGGCCTTGTAAGTTTGTTACAAGAGGAGGAAGCTCCATGCGGCAGGATATTCAGGTGTTGGATCGGGTGAAAAGCGCCTATGCCTCTCTGCGCCCCTCAGAGCGGCGGGTGGCAGACTATGTGTTAAGCGACCCAGACGAATGTACCCAGTGCACCATCTCGGAGCTGGCCGAGCGGGTGCAGGTCAGTCAGCCCACGGTGGTGCGGTTTGTCCAGGCCATGGGGTTTGACGGGTACCGCAGCTTTAAATACTGTCTGCTGCGGGACCGCAGTGGGAAGTCGCCCCAGAGTCCCTACTTTGACCCCATGGGGGACCTGGACCTGAAGCCCTGGGACTGTCTGGAGGATTTGCCCCTGAAAGAGACCCGTATGGCGGAAGATACTCTAAAATCCCTGTCCACTCAAGGGCTGAGCCGGGCGGTGCGGATGCTGGCCACCGCCCGCACCATTGACATCTACGGGGTGGAGAACTCCTTTACCCCGGCCAGCGACCTGCTCACCAAGCTCACTTATCTGGGGCTCAACTGCCGGATGCACACCGACGCCTATCTCCAGCAGATTTCCGCGGCCCACCTGGGGGTGGCGGACGTGGCGGTGGCCATTTCCCACTCCGGGTGCTCGGTGGACACGGTAAAGGCGCTAAAGCAGGCCCGCAAGACGGGAGCGGACACCATCGCCATCACCAGTTCCCAAGAATCGATGCTGGCCAAGTGCGCCGATGTGTGCCTGAGCACCGGGGGACAGGACCTGTCCATCTACGGCACGGCCATCTTCTCCCGCATCCCCGATCTGGCGGTGATTGACCTGCTGTACATGGGAATTATCCAAAGCGACTATGAGCGATTTTCCCGAAACCTGGACAAAAGCGGCGCGGTGATTGCCGACCGCGGCTATCCGTGTAAATGAGAGGGCAGCCGCCCGTCCTTGTAGTTTTCTTACAAGGACGGGCGGCTTTTTTGATGGATTTTTACGGTTCAATTACGGAAACTCAAACATTCCCTGCTTGTTTCTGGCCATCCGAATTTGGTAGCATAGCCCCGTCGCCGGAACGCACGGCGCATGCTCGAACTGATTACCTATCCTGAGAGAGGAGCTGTATTTATGCTGGAACTGGAGCATATCCAGAAATCCTTTGACGGCGTACCCGTGTTGAAGGATATTACCCTTCAGGTGGCGGATGGAGAAATCGTCTCCATTCTGGGCCCCTCCGGCTGCGGAAAAACCACACTGTTGAATGTAATCCTGGGAATTGTGGATGCCGATGACGGCCACATCCGGTATGACGGCCAGGATTTGACCCGTACCCCCATGGAGAAGCGGGGCTTTAACATCGTCTTTCAAGACTATGCCCTCTTCCCCAACCTGAACGTGTATCAGAACATCACCTACGGCCTGCGCAACAAGCCGGGCATCTCCACCCAGCAAGAGGTGGAGGAGCTCATTGACCTGCTGGGCCTGCGGGACCATTTGAACAAGCGCATTGACCAGCTCTCCGGCGGTCAGAAGCAGCGGGTGGCTCTGGCCCGCACCATGGTGATGAAGCCCCGCATCCTGCTGCTGGATGAGCCGCTGTCCGCCCTAGACGGGGTCATCAAGGAGTCCATCAAGGACCGCATCAAGACCATCGCCCGGGAGTATCACCTCACCACCATCATCGTCACCCACGACCCGGAGGAGGCCCTGACCCTCTCCGACCGGGTGCTCATCATCGAGGGGGGCACCATCTCCCAGTATGCCAAGCCCGAGGAGATCGTCCACCAGCCCCAGAACGACTTTGTGCGCAAGTTCATCCTCAACCAGCTGGAGATCAAGCGCAACAACATCTACGCTCTGTTTGGCGACCACCCTACTCGGGCGGTCCAGGCGGGATAAGAGGGCGCTATGACACGAACGAATCGTGAACTGAAACTCATCTTTCTGGTGATTGTGGCCCTGTTCGCCCTCTTTCTGGTGGCGCCCCTGGTGGTGCTGCTGGGCAAGTCGGTGTGGGACGGCGGGCTGACCGAGGAGTTTTACACCTCGGTGCTGAGCCAAAAGGGTTTTCTCTCCGCCCTGGGCAACAGCTTCGCCGTGGCGGCAGCCTCGGGTGGAGTGGCCACCCTGCTGGCCTTTCTGATGGCCTACGGGGTCCACTACACCCGGCTGCCCAAGTGGTTCAAAGGGCTCATCACCGCCGTGGCCACCCTGCCCATGTTCCTGCCCACCATCACCTATGGGTTTGCCATCATCTACTCCTTCGGCAAACAGGGGCTCATCACCCGCCTGCTGGGCCAGCAGCTGTTTGACATCTACGGCTTTTTCGGGCTCATGGTGGGCTACGTCATCTACACCGTCCCGGTGGCCTTCCTGCTCATCCACAATACCATGGGATTTGTGGATAAAAAGACCCTCACCGTCTCCAAGGTCATGGGAGATCACGCCCTGTCCACCTTCTGGATTGCGGTGCTGCGTCCCCTCCTGGGCACCTTTGCCGGGGCCTTTATCCAGGCCTTCTTCCTGAGCTTCACCGACTTCGGCATCCCCGCCTCGGTGGGGGGCGGCTATGAGGTCATCGCCACCCTGCTCTACAACCAGATGCTGGGGGGCATCCCCGACTTCCACCGGGGGGCGGTCATCGCCATGACCATGCTCATTCCCTCCATTGGCAGCATCGTGATTCTGCAGATTCTGGAGCGGTTTAACATCCGCTATACCCGCATTTCCAACGCGGAGCTGCGGAAAAACACCCTGCGGGATGTGGGGTGGGGGCTGTCCGGGTCGGTGGTGTCTGTGGGCATCCTGTCCATCTTTGCGGTGATCTTTGTGGTGCCGCTGGTGGAGGCCTGGCCCTACCGCACTGGATTTTCCCTGGAACACGTACAGGCGGTATTCACCGACAGCAGCCTGCTGGGGGCCTACGGCCACTCCCTGCTCATGGCCCTGCTCACCGCCGCCCTGGGCACCCTGGTGGCCTACGGCGGGGCGCTGATCACCGCCCGCAGCACCTTGGGCCGAGGGTATAAGCGCACCATTGAGAGCATCGCCCTGGTCACCAACGCCATCCCCGGCATGGTGCTGGGCGTGGCCTACCTGTTCCTCTTCTCCGGCACCAGCTTGCAGAACACCCTGCTGCTCATGGTGGTGTGCAACGTGGTCCACTACTTCTCCACTCCCTACCTGATGATGAAAAACGCCCTGTCCAAAATGAACGCCGGGTGGGAGACCACCGCCATGCTCATGGGGGACAGCTGGCTGAAAACCATCCTGCGGGTGGTGACCCCCAATGCGCTGTCCAGCCTCATTGAGGTGTTCAGCTACTACTTCATCAACTCCATGGTCACCATCAGCGCCCTGATCTTCATCGCCGGGGCCCGCACCATGGTGCTGACCACCATGATCAAGCAACTACAGTATGTCAACCGCTTCAACGAAGTGTTTGTCCTCTCCCTGCTCATTCTGGCCACCAATCTGGTTGCCAAGGCCCTGTTCTCCTGGCTGGCCAACCGCAGGGTGAAGTCCTTGAAGAAATCCAAAGAAAAGGAAGGAATTCAATCATGAATATGAAAAAGTTTTTGGCTCTTGCCCTGTCCGGCGCCATGTGTCTGTCCGTCCTCACCGCCTGCGGCGGCACCTCCGCCTCCGGCAGCGACCAGGTGGTCATCTACTCCAGGTGTTCACC
>CABPXX010000094.1 GCA_902461475.1 uncultured Eubacteriales bacterium
TTGACCTTCCGCCCCCCCCCCCCCCCCCCCCCCCCAGCCGATAGCGCCGGAAGGTGCTCACATGCTCCCGACGGTTGCGGGGGCTCTGACGTTCTTTTTCTTGTTCCATCATCCAAGTTCCTCCTCATCTCATCACAAAGGAATGCGCTCATTGCGGTAGACGGTAATGAGCTGGTTGTCGCTGGAGAACATGTACACATAGCCGTGGTAGATCAGCACCACGCCGTCCCCGTGCTGCTCCTGAATCTCCTGCACCAGCCGGGCAGAGGTGCGTTTGAGCTGCCGGGCGCTTTTGCCGAAGCAGTAGGCCTTCATGGCCAGGTCCTGGAGGCTCTCCAACGTCTTTCCCTGCATCCGCTCCAGCATGCGCTCCTTGGCATGGACTGTCACCCCCACCGGATAGCGCTGGGGGCTGAGAAAGCCCTCGGAGCTGTACAAGGAGTCTGCATAATCGGCCACATCGTAGAGGCGATTATACCGCCCCTGGAGGTCCTTGCCATGGATATTATATCCCCGGCGGTCGTAGCCCTCCCGATCATTGCCCTGCTTATCATAACCAAATCGGTCATAGCCCCGGGTGTCATACCCCAGGCGGTCATAGCCTTCCCGGTCGTAACCTCGGGGGTCATACCCCTCTTCATCGTACTGCTTCTCCCGCCAGGCGGGCTTTCCGCTGGGAGGACCCGAGCGTCTGTTCCGGTGGGACGGGAGAACCGCCCACACAATCACCGCCACACCCGAGAGCACCAGCACTACAACCAGCCCGATCAGCAATTTCCAAGTGTCCAAGGTCTGCACCTGCCTCATCTGTATTAGACTTATTCTACCATAAAGTCTCCAAAAAAGACAGAGGGGAAAAATAGGGCGGAAGCGCTCCAGCTTCCGCCCTGTTTTACCAGTACCATAATCCTAAGATAAAGACCGCCAGTGCCAACACAGGCAGGAGCGTCCAGGAGATGTATCGGCTGGCCATCTCCCACCCGGAGGGCTCCGCATCCTCCACATTTCTGACTTCAAAGAGAAGGTGGAAGCGGAACAGCTCGTCGGCATACAGGATGGTGAGGGCCGTGGCCACACAGATGACCACGCCTAACACCCAACCCCACCAGCTTCCCGGATGGGTCAGCTCCGGGCCGTACATCACCTCCAGGATGGTGTAGGCCGAGGGCTCCATCATACCTGTAAGATTCCCGTATTGATCGAAGGATATCTCCATGGAGCTGTCCCGATGCATCTGGCTGCCATCCTGGCGGTACACACGGAAGGTCTCACCCTCCCCGGATACACCGCCGTAAAAGAAGGTCTCCCCTCTCCGCTGCAACTGGATGCCCCGCACGCCCTCCGGCAAATCCACCAGGTTCGGGTCTTCCTGGACGGTATAGGGGCCGTAGGTCTTCTCCCCGTAGTAAAACTCCACGGTTTGGTCCGGGGACACGGTGAAGCGAGCTGTTTCTCCATACACCTTTCCCTGGTATACCGTGTTCTCGCCCTCCTGGGTGCGCAGCAACAGGCCATCCCGGTAGGAAAAGGCCTGGCGGGAGGTGAGGATAGGATAGAGCACGGTGAACACCAGCACCATAGCCGCCATCAAAATCAAAACACCCTTTTGATACCCATTCAACTCTCTCAGACGCTGCATATTCACACCTACCTTTCCCGTTTTCTCTCTCCTGACATTGTACCACACCTGTGCTTGGGGTGCCATATAGAGGGTGTAAAATTGTCTCTAGCCTTCTCTTTTCAAGTACAGCACGCCGGAGCAGCAGGTAACCGGTTCAAATTCCAGCTGTGGGAACGCCTCGTTTAGCTCCTCAAAGACAAAATAGATTTCGTCCTCATCCCACTTCTCTGCCATCCGGCGGCGGCAGGCCTCCAACTCCTCCCGGGTGCGAAAGGCCACATCTCCCACGTAAATGCAGCCATTGGGGGCCAGCAGCCCCAGCAGGTCCCGGAAAAAGCGGACCTTTTGCGTATCGGACAGGTGGTGCAGAGAATAGGTGGCAAGGATGGCATCGTATTGCCGCCCCATCAGCTCGTTTGCCAGCCCCAGGGTAAAGTCCCCCTGATATAGGTGGGCCTCCGGCATTTTCTCCTGGGCCAGGTCGATCATCCGCTGGGAAAAGTCCTGCCCATAGATGGTGCAGCCCTGCTCATAGAGCTTGGTGGTCAGAGTCCCTGTACCGAAGCCAATATCCAGCACCTGTCGGCCGGGGTTGGTCAACACGTGATTGTAAATGGTATTTAAAATCTGCCCATAGCCCGCAAAGGGGTATTCGTCGTTTTCTTCTGATACAGCCACGCTCTTGTCGTAGCCGTCTGCCCAAAGGTCAAATTCCAGGTTATTTAACATATATTTTAGTTCCTTTCTCCGCTCAAATCAGCATCAGCACGCCTACGACCAACAACATTATCACCAGCACCCCGGCCAACATCCATTGTTTCTCCCGAACGGCCTCACAGATGTCCCGCAAATACCGCAACCCCAGCAGCCCCACGCTGAGAAAGACAAACAGCAATCCCAAGGGGGCACCGATGCGAAACACCAAGCTGGGATATGCCGCTCCAGACAGCATGACCCCAAACAAGAGGACAAGGATTCCACTGGCAACGGTCAGTTTGGACAGCCTATCTTTCATCGTGGAACACTCCCTTCCATTTATGCAATATTTTGTCTGTTTCCATTCAAACAACACGAATAAGTGCCTATATTGTACTATGCTTTTCCTCCCTCGTCACGAACTTTTTCCAGAATGTCCGGGCTATGGCAAAAGCAGGATGGCCTACACCATCCTGCTTTTGTATCTCCATGTTATTCGTCCTTCCCGTCCTCATCGGTCTGAGGCGGCATGTACTCCAAAATATCCCCCGGCTGACAGTGCAGCGCCTCGCAGATGGCCTCCAAGGTGGAAAAGCGGATGGCGCTGACCTTCCCCGTCTTGATTTTCGACAGGTTTACATTGGCGATGCCAACCTTTTCCGCCAGGGCATTGAGCGACATTTTCCGGTCTGCCATCACCCGGTCCAATCGTAATACAATGGGCATAAGCTTCTCCTCACTCCACGTCACAGCGTCTCATCGGACAGCTGCTGCAGGGTTTCCCCGTAGATAAAAATGCGCCGAAACAGACGAATCAACAAAAACCACACCACAAACTGAAGA
The DNA here is from genome assembly GCA_902461475.1 of uncultured Eubacteriales bacterium. Lineage (GTDB taxonomy): Bacteria > Bacillota > Clostridia > Oscillospirales > Oscillospiraceae > Enterenecus. The sequence continues at coordinate 3,161 of CABPXX010000094.1, forward strand.
TCCGGTATCGTCCTTAGAAAGTGGGATTCCACCACTCCCGCCGGGAATGTGGGCATCATATTGATCATGTTGTCATAAACAAAGCTAAATGCGATCCCATAAAGTAATCCCGCTATCCCAAAAATTAGAACTACATAGGACAATTTGTTCAAACCGTCGCTCACCGCTGTGTTAAATGGTTTTCCCTGTGTCATAGGTTCTAAAATGTTCTGGACGATGCGGATGCCGTATCCATACTGTACACTAAACAGAATGACCCCCACCAACGAGAGCCACAACATGCCTCTCAACTGTGCACCAGTATACTCCTGGTCCACGTTCAGGGTATAATCTCCAATCATCATGAAAGGCATTTTAACCACTGCTTCATCGTCTATGAAGGCCACATTACACATCACAACGACTGCAAGCACAATGCTCACGACCACAATGACCCAAAACAGAATTCCAAGAATCTTGTGCACCAGCTTGGTGGATTTCATAATCTTCTCCATATAGCTTCCTCCTTATTTTGTGGGTTTCTCTACTTGCATTATACGAGGAGCATATATCTTTGTCAATATATTTTTAACGATAAACATTAAATTTTATATGTATTATATAAGAAGGGCGAAGGCGCCCGAATCGCGTCTTCGCCCTGTTCCTGTTATCCTGCCGCCTGGAGCATGTCTCCAATATAGATGCCATAGCCAGAGGTGGGGTCGTCCACCATGACATGGGTGACAGCCCCAATGATCTTGCCGTTTTGGAGAATGGGAGAGCCGCTCATGCCCTGGACGATGCCTCCGGTTTTGTCCAGCAACCGGGGGTCAGTGACGTGGATGAGATAGTCCCGGCCCCCGTCCTGGCTGTCCGGGTAGACCTTGAGAATCTCGATCTCGTACTCCTCCACCTGGTTGCCGGAGATGTTGCTGAGGATGGTGGCCTTCCCCGCCTTCACCTCGTCCCGGCTGGCCACCGCCTGGCCGGAAAACCAGCTGGTGTCGGTCATGGTACCGTAAATGCCACAGGAGGTGTTGTCGTCCAGCTCACCCAGGGTCACGTCCGCCTCAAAGATGCCCCGCAGCTGTCCCGGGGTTCCACACTGGCCCTTGTCCACCCCGGAGACCGTGGCGGGCAAAATGCTGCCGCTCTCCAGGGGCATGAGCAGAGCCGTGTCCACGTCGTTGATGCCGTGGCCCAGGGCCCCGAAGGTCCCGGTCTGGGGACAGTAGAAGGTGACGGTACCAATGCCCGCCATGGAGTCCCGAATCCAGGCCCCCAGCTTATACTCTCCGTCGGCAGAGCACAGCACTGCCTGGGCGGTCAGCTGCACCTGCTCCTCATTGCGGATGGCCCGGATGCTCATGGTCTCCCCCTCCAGCTCCTGCAAGAGGGCGGACACCTCCTCAATGGTATCCACCTCGGTGGAGTTGATATGGGTGATGATGTCCCCCTCCCGCAGACCGCAGTCCTTGGCCGGGTTCACCGCCCCGTTCTGGGTGGAAATTTCCGAAGTTCCCACCACCACAACGCCATCGGAGAAGAGCTTGATACCCACGGCACGCCCCACTGGGACCACTTTCAAGGTGTCGGCTCTGGCGCTGCCCAGGACTGGCCACAGGGCCAGAGCTACCACCAACACCACCAGGACGACCCGCAGCACCGCCTGGGTCATCCCCACCCATGGTTTGATCTCTTCGTTCAATGATCCTCACCGCCTCTTCGTTCACAATTTGGGCGTTCGCCCAATCCTTAATGTGCCTGAGACGGCGTGGTTTCTTCCGTGGAAAAGGGAGGGCCTTTTGGAAAAGCCCAAAATGGAGCGAAAAAACTTTTGTGTTTCACCACGGTTTCATTCATAGTTTGCCCCACTGCGGGCATAACTTGTAGTAAGAAACGAGGTGAGAGCTGTGAAAATTTTTCAAAAAAAGACGATTTTTACCCTGATTGCCGCCCTGATCTTGGGGGTAGGTCTTCATTTTCTCTTCTCCTGGCTGCCCAGCCCCATCACCGCTCTGGTCTCTCCGGTGCAGGAGAGCCTGTGGGAACATCTGAAAATCCTCCTCATTCCCCTGCTGCTGTCCGGGCTGTATCTCACCCATGGCCGAGGTCTGGACGGTCTAGCCCCCTGGCTGTTGACCCTGCCCATCATCGGCGGGGCCATGCTGCTGCTGAGCTACCTCTACCACGTCCCCTTCCAGGGCGAAGGGATGGCCTTTGACCTCATTTTGTACGTGGTACTCATGGTGGCAGGGTTTGTGCTGGCCCAGGTATTGGCCCCGCTCACCCAGCGCCCCTTTCTCCCCACCCTCTGCTTGATGGCGGCTCTGGCGGTGGGTTGGATGATGATCTGGTTCACCTTCTTCCCCCCGGATATGGTAGTATTCCTGGACCTAAGCAAACATACTCCCACCTTTTATATCCTGCCCAAGTAAAAAAATCTGCACCGGGCTTCCGGTGCAGATTTTTTTAGTCGAGGCTGTTGAGATACTCCTCTACGTAGAAGGGGTCCAGGCCGCTGTCCTTACGGAGGTACAGGGGGTGGTGGGGGTGGCCCTTCTTGGAGCGCTTGCCGGCGGTGTACCAGGCCGCCCCGTGGGTCTGGCCGATGGCGATCATGTCCCGGACACAGGCAGGCAGATAGTCCCGCTTTTCGATGATGGTGCCCCAGGCCGCCCAGATGCCGGGCTGGGTATCCTCGTAGAGGGACAAAACATAGTCAAAGGCCTTCATGTTCTCCTGGTGGAGCGTCTCATTGCAGTGCTTTTCCATGTGATCCGGGTCGGTAGCCCGCTGGGGGTAGACGTTGAACATGACAAAGCTGTCAAAGCCATTGTGGAGGGCCACCCGCTCCACCGACTTCAAGGTGTTGTCCAGATCGTCGGGGGCAGCGGGGGAAGGGGTGAAGCCCCCACCGACGAGGGGGGACCAGGAGA
>CABPXX010000095.1 GCA_902461475.1 uncultured Eubacteriales bacterium
AAATGGGGCCCAGCGGAGCGTCCCCACCGGGGGCGCTGGTCTGCGCCTGAGACATTGCAGCGGGAAGGGTGACACAGAATCCTGTGCCAGATTTTTGTTACGACACAAAATCTTGTGCGACTTAAATTTTTGAAACTTTTTTGGAAAAAGGTGTTGACATTTTAGGCCAAAGTGGGTATACTATCCCTTGCCCTGTTGGGTACGACTTACGGCGGCATAGCTCAGTTGGCTAGAGCATACGGTTCATACCCGTAGTGTCATGTGTTCGAATCACATTGCCGCTACCACCCGGAGAGGCGGCAATGGCCGCCACTCCGGGAACCCAACCTAGCGCCCGCTGTGGGCAACATGGCCCGTTGGTCAAGCGGTTAAGACACCGCCCTTTCACGGCGGTAACACGGGTTCGAGTCCCGTACGGGTCACCATATATGGAGGCTTAGCTCAGCCGGTAGAGCGCTTGCTTCACACGCAAGAGGTCACAGATTCGAGTTCTGTAGTCTCCACCAGAAAAACCGAACGCTTATGCGTTCGGTTTTTTCCCTTTTCACCCTCGGATGGGAGGTCCCTATGAAATTCTCTTCCCTTTGGCGCAAAAATGCTGTGATCGTCCTGTTGCTGGCGGTGATCGCCCTGGTGGCCTGCTTCTACCAGACCCAAAAGGTGGGTTTCCACGAGGACGAGGTGTATACCATCGCCTCCGCCGTCAACCCCGGCAACGGCCTGCTCACTGCCTACGAGGACAACCTCATGCCGGAACACGGCACCCCCGTGTGGAAAACATCCCAGGAAGTGCGGGATTTTGTCACCCTCACCCCGGAAAACTACTTCAACTTCCACTCCATCTACCGCAATCAGGAGTTGGATAACCACCCGCCCCTCTTCTATATCCTGGTCCACTTCTCCGCCCTGCTGCTGGGGGGTCAGTTTTCCAAGTACACCGTCTTTCTCATTAACCTCCCTGCCCTGCTGGCCAGCTGCCTGGTGCTGCTCTCTCTCCTGCGCCGCATGGGGCTGGAGCGGTTTCGGGTGCCTGCCCTCCTCCTCTACGGGCTGTGCATGGGCACCCTGTCCATGGTGCTCCTTCAGCGGATGTACATGCTGCTGACCCTCTTTGTGCTGCTGTATGTGGACTCCTGTGTGGAGTTCTACCGCAGCGGCTTTACCTGGAACGTGTGGCGGTGGCTGCGCTTTGGTCTCATCTGCGTGCTGGGCTTTCTCACCCAGTATTTCTTTGCCGTCTATGCCGCGTTCCTCTTCCTGGTCACCCTGGGGGCCATGCTCTGGCAAAAACGGTGGTGGACCGGCCTGGGCTTTGCCCTGTCCCACGGGTTGTACGGGGCGGTGGGCATCTACCTGTTCCCACCCTGCCTGGACCACCTGCTCCACAGCGACCGGGGTATCTCCAACCTGTCCCAGGGCGGATACTGGGACCACCTGGTGAAGGATTTGGGCCACCTGGCCCGGGCCTTCTCCCTGCCTCTGACTCTCTTTGTAATGGTATCTGTGGGGGTGGCGGCGCTGGCCGTGGTGGCCTTCCGCCGCGGCACAGGCCCCCAGCGGTTCTACTTGCTCCTCACCTTCCTGCCCACCCTGGGCTTTTTCCTGGTGACGGTGAAGTTCACCTCCTTTCAGGAGCTGCGCTACCTCATGCCCATGCTCCCCCTGATGGTGCTGGGGGTGTTTTTGGTGGCGGGGCTGGTGTGGGACTGCCCATACAAGACCCGGGTGCTCACCGGGGTTGCCGCCGGGCTGGTGGTGTTTGGTCTGGCCACCGCTGTGCCCAGTGGCCTCTATCCTGGCTATGCATCCTATCTGGATGCGGCCCGCACCTACCACGATGTCCCCTTCGTGGTGGTCAACGACAACTACTTCAACCACATGAAATTTTTACCGGAAATGATGATCTACGACCACTCCCTCATTCTCAACACCACCCGGGGGGAGTTGGACGTGTTGGCAGATGACCCGATGTTGGAACGGGAGGGGCGTCTGGTGGTGTCTTTGCCTGTCTATCTGGACCATTCCGCCCTGTTGGAGCAAATTTCCCAATCCACCGGGTTCCATCAGGTCACCACCCTGTGTACCAGCCCCGACGGCCCCCGGGACCGGGAGGTTAAGGCAAATCTGTACCTGGTTTCCCGCTGAATTCCCATTTTTTCCACGCAGTTGCCTCCAAATGGAGGCGACTGCGTGTTTTTTGTAAAATTCAATTCCAATTCCTTCCTCGCTTATCGGCATTTTCCGAAGTTGGCTCAGCGCTTTTGCCAAAAAATGGCCCAAATGTTTTGTGCTGCTTGTCAATTGTAAATTGTATAGGCCAGTGGGATAATCTAGAGTGAAAATTTTCCACACAAACGTGGAATGTCTATTCAGTAAAAATTCAGACACCGGAAAGGGGTGGAGCGTCGCAGCAAACATCTTGTCATCCCAGCGCCTCTATACTATGAAGAGAAAGGACGGAAAACACCCATGCGAAATCGCAACAAACGAGTGGTATCCACTGGTTTGGCCCTGAGCATGCTGCTGAGTATGATTCCCCTTCATACCATGGCAGCCGAGCCGGGCAACACCCAGGCTGGGTACAAGGACCCCTGGAACGCCTCCGCCTCCATCCCCGTGCTGGAGAAGAAAGACGCCATCACCTCTCCCACCTTTACTTATAAGGAGTGGACCGGTGAGGACGGCAACGAGGACGTGTTTGCAGTCAACCGGGAGGAGGCCAGCATGTTCGCCACCTCCAGCGTCATCTACGACAGCGTGGATGCCGCTCTGGACAGCGCCATCAACTTTAACAAGGAGGCCTCCGGCTACGTGCAGTACCTCACCGGTAAGAACGATGCCGACTGGTCCCTGCGCGTGGTGAAGAACGACACCATCGCCAAGGAGAGCTACGCCAACTTCTACGAGACCGACTACACCCCCGATGACTCCTGGAGCAGCGGTCTCCAGCTGCCCGCCAGCTGGACCTATTGGGGTCTGGACTATCCCATCTACACCAATACCCAGGTGCCCTGGCAGGAGGACAACACCAGCAGCGACACCGCTCCTCTGGCCCCTGTCAACTACAACCCCGTGGGTATGTACCGCAAGACTTTACCCTGGATGAGGGCCTGTCCACTCTGAAAGAGATGAACGGCCGCATCTACCTGAACTTCCAGGGCGTGGAGGCTGCCTACTATGTGTACCTCAACGGCAAGCCCGTGGGTTACAGCGAGGACACCTACGTCCCCCACAGCTTCGACATCACCGACTACCTGGTGGACGGCGAGAACCTGCTGGCTGTGGAAGTACATAAGTTCTGCGACGGCACTTGGTTCGAGCTGCAGGACATGTTCAAGGACGGCGGCATCTTCCGTGACGTGTACGTCTACGGCGCCCCTCAGGTGCACCTCAACGACTACTTCGTCACCACCGACCTGGACGAGACCTATGAGAACGCCGACCTGGACCTGAGCGTCACCGTGGAGAACGAGTCCGCGGAGGCCGCCCCCGGCTACAAGGTGGACGTGCGTGTGTACAACGAGGACGGCTCCATGTTCGTCAACGGCATGACCGCCGAGGTGCCCACCATCGAGGCAAACTCTAGCCAGACCGTGGACCTGTCCAAGTACGTGCAGGACCCCGAGCTGTGGAGCGCGGAGCACCCCAACCTGTACTACCTGGTGGTGAGCCTCTACAAGGACGGCGGCGCCTACCTGGGCTCCATGTCCCAGCAGCTGGGCTTCCGTGAGATCGAGTTCACCCGCACTGAGGTGGATTCCAACGGCAACCGCACCACGCAGGACAGCGAGTACAAGCCCATCACCATCAACGGTCAGCCTCTGGTGTTCCGCGGCACCAACCGCCACGACACCGACCCCGTGTACGGCAAGGCCGTGAGCAAGGAGGTCATGGAGAAGGACGTTGAGCTGATGAAGCAGTACAACCTCAACGCCATCCGTACCTCTCACTACTCCAACGACGACTATCTGTACTATCTGTGCAACAAGTACGGCCTGTACATGATGGCCGAGACCAACCTGGAGTCCCACCAGCTGATGAACAACGAGGGCAAGCAGGTGCTCTTCAAGGAGCTGGCTATGGACCGCACTGTGACCACCTTCAATCGTTTGAAGAACGTCAGCGCCATTGTGGCCTGGTCCACCGGCAACGAGAACTACTACAAGAGCAACGCCAACTATGCCGACTACATGTTCTATGATCTGATCTGGTACTTCAAGGACAACGATCCCACCCGTCCGGTGCACTCCGAGAGCTCCAACAAGGCCAACGGCACCGATATGGGCTCCAACATGTATCCCTCCGTGGGCACCATCCAGGGTGAGGCCCGCAACAACATGCCCTATGTCATGTGCGAGTACGATCACGCCATGGGCAACGCCGTGGGCAGCATCAAGGAGTACTGGGACGCCATCCGTTCCGGCGACAACATGCTGGGCGGCTTCATCTGGGACTGGGTGGACCAGGCCCGTGTGGTGCAGTATCCCACCAGCTATGAGCTGGCCGACTATCCCGGCAGCGTGGCCGGCGCCCAGAGCGTCAACAAGGAGCCCGGCGAGGGCACTTTGTCCGACACCAGCCTGGTCAACGGCTATGTGGGCTTTGAGGACACCGACGGGGCCTACAACGCCGCTCTGTCCGGCGACCGCAAGGCCTTCACCGTGGAAGTCATTCTCAAGCCCACCGAGTTCAAGGCCAACGAGGTCTTCGCCGCCAAGGGCGACAAGCAGTTCGCTCTGAAGCTCAACGGCGACAACAACCTGGAGTTTTTCGTCTACAACGGCAGCTGGAACTCCCTGGTGGTGGAGCAGTCCAAGCTGGGCGACGACTTTTTGAACAACTGGCACCAGCTGGTTGCCACCTATGACAACGGCACCATGAAGGTGTACCTGGACGGCGAGGAGATCGGCTCCAAGTCCGGCCCCACCTCCATCTCCTCCTCCGGCGCCCTGCTGAGCCTGGGCTACCAGAGCGATTACAGCGGCCGTCAGTTCGCCGGCGAGATCTCCATGGGCCGCTTCTACAACGTGGCTCTGACCCAGGACGAGATCAAGGCCCAGAATTCCACCACTCCTGCCATCGGCAAGGACGACGAGCGCGTCCTGCTGTGGGCTGAGATGAGCAGCATCCAGGAGAAGGAAGACGGCACTTACAACTACTATGCTCAGGATTATGCCTACTACAACTCCGACATCTACGGTGACGCCCTGGACGGCAAGTTCTTCGGCTACGGCGGCGACACCGGTGACTGGCGCAACAACTCCGGTAACTTCTGCCAGAACGGTCTGGTCACTCCCGACCGTGTGGCTCAGCCCGAGCTGGAGGAAGTGAAGTACCAGTATCAGAGCCTGTGGTTCAACGCCTCTGAGGCCGATCTGATGAGCGGCCAGGTGCAGGTGAAGAACGAGAACGGCTTCACCAACCTCAATGAGTACAATGTGGTGTGGCAGCTGATGGAGAACGGCACCGTCATCGGCGAGGGCACCGTCAACGCCGACGTGGGTCCCCAGACCACTCAGACCATCACCATCCCCTATGCTCAGTACATGCCCAAGGAGACCAAGGACGGTGCTGAGTACTACCTGAACATCTCCGTGCAGCTCAAGAGCGACACCCTGTGGGCCACTGCTGGCCACGAGGTTGCCCATGAGCAGTTCCAGGTGCCTGCCAACGTGGAGCAGGTGGCCCTGACTCCCTCCGCCAACGAAGTGGTGGTGGACGACTCCGCTGAGGACGTCATCGCCATCACCGGTGAGGGCTTCTCCTTCAACATCGACAAGGCCAGCGGCGCCATCTCCAACTATGTGTACAACGGCGAGACCCTGCTGACTCAGGGCCCTGTCCCCAACTTCTGGCGCGCTGCTGTCAACAACGACAACGGTAACTTCGACTGGGCCTGGCAGAATGCTGGCAAGGACGCCCAGGTCTCCGGTGACATCCAGGTCACCCAGGAGAATGGTTTCACCTCCATTGCCTTCACCCAGACCTTCCCCAACATGAACGGCCTGTCTCAGACCGTGGTCTACACCGTGGACGGCTCCGGTGCTGTCACTCTGGACCTCACCGTGGACG
>CABPXX010000096.1 GCA_902461475.1 uncultured Eubacteriales bacterium
CAGGATTGCTTACATCTCCCTGGGGTCGATCTTCCACCACCACATCCTCCGTGGGCACGATGACCTGCTGGGCCAGGAGGTCGGTGGCCTGCTGGGCAATGAGACCATGTCCATATGCATTGGGGTGGAAATCCAGGTTCAGCTTCATGGTCACGGACACAGAGGCATTACAGGGGTTTTCCTGGGCGGTTTCAAAAGCGTCATACACTTTGGCCACCCAACACTCCTGCTGCTGTGCCACCGCAGCGATCACGTCGTTGATGTCTGCCACCCCCGCCCCAAAGGCAGCGCACAGGCTCTGGGCCGAGCTGGCAAAGATGGGGTTCTTGGACAGTTCCTTGACCAAGTAGCTATACGGGTTGTACTGCTCCACCACCACCAGCTGAACCTGGGGATTCTCCGCGCGGATATTCAAGACTATCTGGGTCAAGTGGGTATGAAAGTCGGCCAGCGCCTGGGTGGCCCGCTCCGAATTGGAAAACCCAGGTCCTACTTCCAGGGCAAAGGTGAGAACGCCCATATCTCCCCCCATGATGGCATTCTTCATGTCCTCCTGGGTGGTGGGGTTCTCGGGATTGCGCTGGTTATACGCATCGGTCAGATAGGCATACAGGGCGTTCATCAGATCATTGCCGCCCACCGTTATGGTAATGATGTCCGCCTGGGCAACCGCTTCGGAAACCTGGTCTGTCTGTAGCTTGTCCAGCAGAGAGGTAGACGTCTCTCCATCCTGGGCCAGATTGGTCAACTCCAGGCCATTGTCCTGGGCCACCTGCTGGGCGAAACTCAACGTGCCCTCTTCCAGCCCGTATCCAGAGGAAATGCTGTCGCCCAGAGCCACATAGCTTTTCCCTTGCTCAGACTGTGCTCCGGCCATGGGTATCAGACACAAAAACAGAGCTCCCAATACCGCCACACCCAGCAGCTTTTTCACCAGACCACCCTTTCCGTTGGTCGATTTCATCAAACAATTGCTCCTTTCTGTTCCAATGCGGGTATTTTAATACACGAAAAGGCGACTCGTAAATCGGCCGAAAGTATGATGCTCCCCTCTTTGTGCCACGGGCGCCCCTCCCTATCTTGCCCTTTTCCAGGGAAAGGCGTATAATAAAATAATACAAATTTTTAAAGGAGGGGAGTTTTACCCTTGAACCCCAACGACAAAACCCAGCTCTTTGAATCCACTCCCATTCCCAAGGCCATTGCCACCCTGGCCATCCCCACGGTGATGAGCTCCCTGGTGATGGTGCTGTACAACCTGGCAGATACCTTTTTTGTGGGTATGCTCAATGACCCTGTGGAAAATGCCGCCGTCACCCTGGCGGCTCCGGTCCTGTTGGCCTTCAACGCCGTCAACAACCTCTTCGGCGTGGGCAGCTCCAGCATGATGAGCCGCGCTCTGGGCCGAAAAGACTACGACACCGTGTATAAGAGCTCTGCCTTTGGCTTCTACTGCTCCATTCTCTGCGGCATGCTCTTCTCGGTGTTCTATTTTCTCCTGCGTGTGCCCCTGTTGACGATGTTGGGCGCTGATGCCCAGACCGCTGCCAGTACCACCGGGTATCTGACCTGGACCACCGGCCTGGGGGCTGTTCCCGCCATTTTGAACGTAGTCATGGCCTACTTGGTGCGCTCAGAAGGCGCCTCCCTCCACGCCAGCATCGGCACCATGAGCGGATGTCTGCTCAACATCATTCTGGACCCCATCTTTATCCTCCCCTGGGGCTTCCACATGGGGGCTGCCGGAGCCGGTCTGGCCACCTGCATCTCCAACTGTGTGGCCTGTCTGTACTTCTTTGTCCTGCTGTGGGTGCGCCGGGGCAACACCTTTGTGCGCATCCACCCCAAGCACTTCACCTTCCAAGGTGACATCGTCAAGGGAGTGTGCGGCGTAGGCATCCCTGCCTCCATTCAAAACCTGCTCAACGTCACGGGCATGACGGTGCTCAACAACTTCACCGCCCCCTTTGGCGCCAACGCCGTGGCCGCCATGGGTATCTCCTACAAAATCTACATGGTGCCCATGTATGTGGCCATGGGTCTGTCTCAAGGCCTCATGCCCCTGGTAAGTTATAACTATGCCAGCCGAAACTACCGGCGCATGAAGCACGGCATCACCTTTACCGCCAAAATCTCCGTGTCCTTCCTGGTGGTGGTTACCGCCTGCTACTTCCTTTTCAGTCCCCAGCTCATCACTTTGTTTATGAGCAACCCGGAGGTGGTCTCCTACGGCAGTTCGTTCTTGCGTGCCATGTGTCTGGCTCTCCCCTTCTTTGCCACAGACTTCTTGGCAGTGGGTGTCTTCCAGGCCTGCGGCCTGGGACGGAACTCCCTGATCTTCGCCATTCTCCGTAAGGTAGTATTGGAAATTCCCGCCCTGTACATTCTCAATCGCCTCTTCCCCCTGTACGGCTTGGCCTGGGCCCAGTTCTGCGCCGAGGTCATTCTGGCCATTGCGGCCGTGGTCACTCTCAGCCGCCTGTTCCGGCGCTTGGAGGACGGGCTGCACCACACTGCCTGAACCGCTGTCTCTGCTATTATCCCCATGAAAAAAGGGCTTGTGGTCTTTGTTGACCACAAGCCCTTTTTGTTGCACTTATTGTATCTCCCCGTTGGCCACAGGGTCCACGGCGGGATTGACGTGAATCATGATGTGTTTCACATCGGTAAATTTGTCCTCCAGCTCGTTGTGCACTCGCTCGGCAATGGCGTGGGACTCGTTGAGACTTTTCTCCCCATCCACGGCAATCTCCATATCGATGTACACCCGGTTTCCGAACATTCGGGTGCGCAGCTCATCAATGCCAACCACGTCCTTCTGTTGGGAGACACAGGAGCGGATGTTGGCCTCATACTCCTCCCCACAGGAGGTATCCAGCATCTTCACCACGGCGTCTTTCATGATGTCATAGGCCACTTTCAGAATGAACAGGCAGATCACCACGCTGGCGATGGAGTCCATCACCGGGAAGCCCAGCATAGCCCCGGCGATGCCGATGAAGGAGCCGATGGAGGAAAGGGCGTCGGAGCGATGGTGCCAGGCGTCGGCCATAAAGGCAGCGGAGTGGATAAGCTTGGCGTAGTACCGGGTGTACCAGTACATGGCCTCCTTGCCCACAATGGACACCACAGCCGCCACCAGGGCAATGCCGCCGGGGATGGCCAGGGTCTCGTAGTGGCCGGAGATGATGTTCTCCACCCCCACCTTGCCCACTCCCAGGCCGGTGATCATGAGCACCAAACCCAAAAACAGGGCGGCCACACACTCCAGCCGCTCATGGCCGTAGGGGTGGTCCTTGTCCGGGTCCTTCTGGGACAGCTTCACCCCGATGAGGGCAATGAAGGTGGTAAGGACATCGGAAAAGGAGTGGATGGCATCGGAAATCATGGCCCCGGAGTGGCCAGTGATACCTGCAAAGATCTTAAAGGCAGATAAAACGGTATTGCCGATGATACTGGACAGGGACAGCTTCCGAATCACTGCCCTCTCGTCTACCTGGTGAATGCTTCTGGTCGTCTTCGTTGTCTTGTCTCGCTTGGTTTTCATAAAAGATTCCTCCTGGCTATTTCGTCTCTTATGAGCACGTCATTGATATAATCTTGTTCCACCAGTGAAAGAAAAAACACCTGTGGAACATACAACTGTCCCACAGATGTTTCAAAAACCATCTGCTGCCACACAAGGCGGCCCGGCCCCATGACCCTTCGGTTCATCGCCTGCTCAGTTTGTACTGTTGATCTCGCATCCCCGTTGGGATGTAATGCAGTGCAAAGAGTTTTCTCACTCTACCATATTCTATGCAGGTTGTCAAGATGGGTGAGCGATAAGGACACCCCGACTGTGTACCCCCACAGCCGGGGTGTCCTTATTGCCATTTTTTGAAGAGTACAAATTTCAGGTTGCGGTCACACACCGCCAAAAACACCTCTTTGGCAGAGGAAATGTGGCGCTGCTTGAGCTGTTTGTCCAGCCAGGTCCGGTCCAGCCCCATGCGGTGGAGGTTCTCCTCCAGAATGCGCCCGTCCATGATGAGCTCGGTGAAGATGAGCTCCTGGTCCGGGCTTAAGTCCAGGTCCTGGGGCGTCACAGGGCGCTGGGTGGTGACCGGCAGGATGGTGAGCTTACCGTTGTACTCAAAAATAGCCGTCTGGATGGTGGTGAGGTCGAAGTACCCCTGCTGGCGGCATAGGACCAGAAACTCGCTCAAGTCCAGGCGCGCCTTTTTCAGGTTCTCATAGTACAGCTTGCCGTGGTCCATCAGAATGGTGGGGGTACCGTTGAGATACTTTCGAGAGCGGGGAAATCGGCTGGAAATGAGGCTCAGGGCCAAGGTAATGCCGCCGTAGAGCACCATGGCAATCATAGGTTTCCAGGGCTCCTCCAGCTCGGTGGCCATCTCGGCGGCGATAGAGCCGATGGTGATTCCGGTGATATAGTCGAAAAAATCCAGCTGGGCAATCTGCTTGTGTCCGATGAGCTTCGCCGACAGAAACAAAACGGCAAAGGACCCTACCGTGGTGAGACAGAGTATGAGAACGGGCATGGCGTACGCCTCCTTTTCTGGTATTCTGTCTCAAAATCCCAGAACCATGCACGCTGTTCCACGCTTTTTGGGTGACGCAGTCTGCCTTTGTACACGCCAGGCCTTTGTAGGCTCTACTCCTCCCACAGAGGATTCTTCTTGGGCGAGAGGGCCCCCATCAGGTAGTCCATGTCGGTGCCGTTGAGGACGTAGGAAAAGTCCACCTCATCGCTGTGAAACTGCACATACACCCCACGGCTGCGCCCCCCGTCCCCGGACAGAGGCACGTCCCACAGGTCCATGGTGGCGAAGGTGCCGTAGTACAGGCGGGCGTCCGGCTCCTCCTGGGGCGGCGCTCCGGCGATCTGTCCAGCTCCCAGGACGGACATGGCGTTGTAAATGACATAGGCGTTATCCCCGGTAATACGCAGAGATACCCCATCCACCTCAGCCCGCAGATCCTCCGTGTAATAGGCCCGGCTGGTCTGCTCCGACAGGGAGGAGACAAACTGCTTGTAGTGGAACTGGTGGGACAGGAGGCGCACCACAGGGACCATACATAGGACCAGCACCACGACCGCCAGCGCCACGATCAGCCCCAATTTGGCCTTTCCGCTCTTCGCTCTGTGCTGCCCTTGCGGGAGAATTTGATCATACATACCAGACATGAAAAACTCCTTTCTCAGAACCGGGCTTTTCTCTTCTTGACTATGGTAGCACAGGGGGCGAGGGCAGAAAAAGGCCCTTCCTTTGGGAAATTCTTCTCCCAAGGAAGGGCCTTACTGGGTTAAAAATCCACTCTGATGGGAAAATCCCGGAGCAGTTCGTAGGCGCTGCGGTACTGTCGATTGGTCGTGTACCATTCCGGCACCCAGGGCAGGTGGAACGCCGCAAAGCTGATGGGGAGCTGAGCCTTGCAGTCCTGGAACACCTGCAAAAGCTGCGTCCCATATTCCGGGTGATGCAGATAGTCGGGATGCTCCAGGCGATAGCGCACCAGCTGGCACATCCGTCTGCCCAGCTCCGTATTCCAGTCCATCCGGTCTACCCGGTCCAGAGCCTCCAGGGCTTCTTCTCTACGCCCCAGCTTCTCACAGCACAGGGCCAGCTTTTGTAGTTCCATCCCCGTGGGCTGATCCACGGTGGAGAAATACGTATAGGCCTTCTGGTATTGTCCGCATCCCAGGTATCCCGAAGCCTGATTATACTTCATGACGCGCAGAGAGCTTTCATCCCCCAAAGCCTGAATCAGACGCTGGGCCACCCGGTACTGCTCCTCCATCTGTTCCACCTGGAACTGGCCGCAGTAGCAGTTGCCCATATACATCTTGGCAAGCAGCATTAAACGTACATATCCCTGCTCACTGGCCCGCTGGTAGGCCTGGCTCAAACACTCTACGGCGGCGGGGTGGCTGGTCCCCCCCGCACAGGGGTCCTGCGACC
>CABPXX010000097.1 GCA_902461475.1 uncultured Eubacteriales bacterium
CCCGCTGCCGCTGGAGCTTCTGCTCCTGCTGCTGTAGGTCTTGGATTTGGGGATTGTCGGCCCCGGTGGCGGCCAGCACCACGTCCACCTCTTTGGCGTAGTCGGCCAGCTCCTTCTCGATCTCCGCCATACGGGCCAGGTCCTTGTTGTGGAGGTTGACCTCCGAGGCGGCCTCGTCAATGAGGTCGATGGCCTTGTCGGGCAGGTAGCGGTCGGTGATGTACCGCTCACTCATGGACACCGCCAGGCGGCAGATGTCCGGGGTGATGACCACGTGATGATAGCCCTCATAGTAGGGGGCGATGCCCTGGAGGATTTGGGTGGCCTCTTCCATGGAGGGCTCCTCCACCATCACAGGCTGGAAGCGGCGCTCCAGGGCGGTGTCCTTTTCGATATACTTGCGGTACTCGGTGAGGGTGGTGGCGCCGATGACCTGAATCTCGCCCCTGGACAGGGCGGGCTTGAGGATGTTGGCGGCGTTCATGGAACCCTCGGCGTCGCCGGCGCCCACGATGGAGTGTACCTCGTCGATGACCAGAATGATGTTGCCCAGCTTCTTGATCTCCTCAATGAGGCCCTTCATGCGGCTCTCAAACTGGCCCCGGAACTGGGTGCCCGCCACCAGGGCGGTGAGGTCCAGCAGGTACACCTCTTTGTCCAGCAGTTTATAGGGCACCTGTCGGTCCTGGATTTTCTGGGCCAGGCCCTCGGCGATGGCGGTTTTACCCACGCCGGGCTCACCGATGAGGCAGGGGTTGTTCTTCTGACGGCGGTTGAGAATCTGAATGGTGCGCTGAATCTCGTTGTCCCGGCCCACGATGCGGTCCAGCTTGCCCTCCTGGGCCTTGCGGGTCAGGGAGATGCAGTAGTTTTCCAAAAACTTGCGCTTGGGGGGCTTGGGTGGTCCAGAGGGTTTCTCGTCTTTGCCGCCCCGGGGGCCGGAGCCCTCCTGAGGGGGCTGCGCCCCGAAGAGCTTGTTGAGGAAGGGGAAGGTGGCGGTGCGCCCCTCGTCCTCCTCCTCGTCGGGGTTCTCCGGGCGGTCCTGGGCCAGCTGCTCCAGACCCTCGACGCCGCCGAAGGCGGACATCATCTCATGGGAGAGAGAGTCCAGGTCCTCGTCGGAGATGCCCATTTTCTGCATCATGTCGTCCACAGGCTTGAGTCCCAGTTCCCGGGCGCATTTCAGGCAGAGACCTTCGTTTTTGGTCTCGCCGTTTTCAATTTTCGTGATAAAGATCACTGCCACGTTCTTATGGCAGCGAGTACAAAGTGTCGGCTGCATGGTTAAACTCCTTTCGGAAGGTATCCTTTTTGGGGTACCCTACCAGAAGAATGTGAACTAGGCATGAAGAATCGGAAATTTCCCTGAAAATCACAGGAGAAGCCGATCCAACAGAGCGCCCAGTCCCTTGGGGGTGAACAGGGAGAGGACCGGGGTGGTGGGGTTGGCGGGGATGATCTCCGCCAGCTGACCCAGCCACACCAGCACAAAGACGATGAGCACCGCCTTCAAAAGCCCTGCCAGCAGTCCGCCCACGGTGTTCACCGTGGCCAGGATAGGCAGGTGGAAGGCCAGGTCCAGAATGTGGCTGAGCAAAAACCAGATCAGGAGAATGAGCAGGAAGGACAGGGCGAACAGGGTGGCCTTTGCCACCAGGTTGGCCAGATAGTCCGCCAGCGCGCTGGCCACGGTGAGCCCGCCCTCACTGGGGATGGACTCTTCGTTCTTGGCCTGGTCCAGGAAGTAGGAGAAACCGGCGAACAGGCCCTGCTCCTTCATGGACTCCAGCAGCTGGTCCAGGGTGTAGTCGGGCTCCGCCTGCTCGGCGATGTTGCCGGGAATGCTCAGGCCGGGGTCACCGGAGTCAGTCTCCTCCCCCTGGGGCTCGGCTCCACGGATGGCCTGGTAGATGGCAGGCTCCATGATGTGGGCCACAGGGCCGTGGAACTGGGTGGAGATGAACTGTGCTCCGAAGAAGGCCACAAACAGGCCCAACAGTCCGCACAGGGTGAGAATGAGGCCCTTTTTGGCGCCACGCCAGGCGAAGAAAGCCAAGATAACGACGATGGCGGCATCGAAAATATAAGCGGTCATGGAATCCTCCTTAACTATACGCCCTCAGGGGCAATCTCATTCGTTTAAGGCACGTAGAAGCTGGCACTGTCTGCGGAGATGAGAACGGCGGAGCCGTCCTCCATGAGCAGCACCTGACGGGCGCCCTGGGTGCTGTCCAGGGTGGCGTACAGCTCCAGGTCCTTGGTGTAGATGTTCAGCTGCTTGCCCGTGAGTACGGCGATATACCGCCCGGCAGCGGACAGGGAGAGCACCTGCTGGTCGATCTCCAGACTCTTGTGGGAGCCGTCGGAGGAGACCACCCACAGCTCGCCCTGGCTGCCTGCCCGGTACTTTGCCAGCAGGGCCACGGCGAAGCCGTCCCCGGCCAGGGAGTACCGCTTGAGGTGCATGTCGTTCCAGTCGATGACGGCGTTGTTGCCCTCGTGGTCGGTGAGGGTCAGGTTCTGGTCGGAGATGGACCAGACCTGGGAGACGGTGTGGCGGGTCTCCAGCACCACCGAGGAGCCCAGATCACTGGTGAGGTTGGGCTCAAAGTTCCCCGAGTCCGTGGTGTTCAGGGTGTACAGGGAGAGGGTGGAGTCAAACACGCCGTCGGTTTGCCCCACGTTGAGGATGGACAGGGTCTGTCCGTCGTCGGACAGAGCGGCGTCCATGACATAGGCGGAGGAGAGGTTGACGCTCATCATGGGCTCGTAGTCGGTGCTGTACACCGTCACAGAACCCTTGTAGCCGCTGGTCTGGCTGACCACGGTGAGCTGTCCGTTTTGGTTGAGGTGGGCCGAGAGGATGGAGGTCAGGTCGGTGGCCGACCAGATGACCTCCCGCTGGCCCAGCACGTACAGGGAGGAGCCCCCAGCGTCATAGATCACAGCCAGAGAGCCGTTGGTGTCCACCACGGGGTTGTCCATGTCCACAGACAGGTCCACATACTGGGTGCCGCTGCCGGAGTACAGGGAGATGGAGGTGGAGGAGCACACCAACAGGTCTCCGTCCAGCACGGCGAAGGTGTCGTCCAGGCTGCCGTCGTGGGGGAAGGAGTCGGCCTGGCCGCTGTCGTTGAGCACCAGGGCGGACGAGGACGGCCAGCGGAGCGGTAGTGGAGCCACCGCTTGAAGTTGTCCAGGGACAGCCGGTCCCGGAACACCACCACGGCCACGGCACCCAGGACCACCAGGACGGCCAGGAGAAAGAGCAGAACCCGCACCAAAAACTTGGGCTTTTTGGGCTGGGTGTTGGATTGGTTATTCTTTGTGTCTTCCATAATTGTATACCTCAAAAGGCGGCGGCGCACACAGGCGCCGGAGTATCGTCACAGTACGTCCTCGTCATACCACAGGTTGGTCATATACAGCCCGTCCGGCGGGGCGGTGGGCCCGGCCAAGGTGCGGTTGCGGGAGGAGAGAATGTCCGGGATATCCTCGGGGGCCAGCTTGCCCTCGGCGGCATAGATGCAGGTGCCCACCATGGCCCGGACCATGTTGTACAAAAAGCCGTCGGCGCACACTCGGCAGTCAATGATCTGTCCCTTTCGCTCAATGTCGAAGTAGTGGACGGTGCGCACGGTTGTGCGGGTCTCGGTGCCCACCGAGCGCACGGCGGCAAAGTCGTGGGTGCCCACAAACTGGGCGGCAGCCGCCGCCATGATGGACTCGTCCAGATGGCGGGGGTAGAACCACACCCGGTTGACGTAGAAGGGGTCCCGGATGCGGGAGTTGTAGATGCGGTAGGTGTATTCTTTTTTCAGACAGGAGCCGATGGCGTTGAAGTCATCCGAGACCCGGGTGGGGGCGGGCGGGTATTCCCCGCCAAGGGCAGCCGCTCCAGGGGGATGCCGGAGGTGGTGCGGAAATTGGCCACGTAGGTGCGGGCGTGGACCCCGGCGTCGGTGCGGCCCGCCCCGGTAACTTTCACCGGGTGATTGACCACAAAGGACAGGGCCTTCTCCAGAGTTTCCGCCACGGAAACGGCGTTTTTCTGCACCTGCCAGCCGTGGTAGGCGGTGCCGGTATAGCTCAGGCGCAGGGCAATGTTACGGGATTGCATAGGAACACCTCATATATAAAATGGGGGGCGCTCACAGACCCACGTGGGCCAGCAGACCCACCGCCACCGCGACCACCACCAGGCCCAGGAGAAACAGCCAGTCAGCGGGGCGCAGGTGCAGCTCCCGCATCCGGGTACGGCCCGTTCCGCCGCAGTAGCAGCGGCACTCCATGGCGGTGGCCAGCTCGTCCGCCCGGCGAAAGGCGGAGATGAACAGGGGCACCAGCAGGGGGATGAGGGCCTTGGCCTTGCGGATGAGGCCGCCGGAGTCGAAGTCCGCACCTCGGGCCCGTTGGGCGGACATGATCTTGTCCGTCTCCTCAATGAGGGTGGGGATGAAGCGCAGGGCGATGGACATAATCATGGCCAGCTCGTGCACCGGCACCTTCACCTTTTTCAGGGGGGAGAGCAGGCTCTCCAGACCGTCGGTGAGGGCCAGTGGGGAGGTGGTGTAGGTGAGCAGGAAGGTGGCACAGATGAGCATGAGAATGCGTACCACCATGAAAAAGGCGTGTAAAATGCCCTCATAGGTGATGGTGAAAATCCAGAAGGACACCAGAGGGGTGCCGGGGGTGTAGAACATGTTCAAAACAGCGGTGAAGATGAGCAGGAAAATCACCGGCTTCATGCCCCCCAGCAGGGTTTTGGCCCGGATGTGGGCCACGGCGCAGCCCCACACCAGCAGGGCCAGCATCATGCCGTAGGTGATAAACCAGTTGGCCAGAAACAGGGCCACCACATACACCAGAAGCCCCACCAGCTTGATGCGGGGGTCTACCCGGTGGAGAAAGGAGTTGCCAGGGAAGAATTGCCCCAGGGTAATGTCCTTGAGGTTCATGCCTGCGCCCCCTTTCGGGCCAGCAGGATGGCATCCCGGGCCTGTTCCACGGTGTACACCGAGGCGGGGACCTGGTAGCCCATGTCCCGCAGCCGGGCGAACACCCGGGTCATCTCGGGCACGCCCAGGCCCATCCGCTCCAGCTCGGCCCCGTGGGAGAACACCTCTTGGGGGGTACCGGAGTAGGGAATGGTGCCGTCTCGGAACACCACCAGCCGCTGGGCCTCCCGGGCCACCTCGTTCATGGAGTGGGACACCAGAATGATGGCGGCCTTCTTCTCCCGGTGGTAGGCCCGGATGTTGCCCAGAATCTGAGCGGCTCCGGCGGGGTCCAGCCCGGCGGTGGGCTCGTCCAAAATGAGCACCTTGGGCTCCATGGCAATGACCCCCGCAATGGCCACCCGGCGCTTTTGGCCGCCGGACAGGTCGAAGGGGGATTTCTCCAAGGTGTGGTCGGACAGGCCCACAAAGCGGGCGGCCTGGCGCACCCGGCGGTCCACCTCGGCCTGGTCCAGCCCCATGTTGGTGGGGCCGAAGGCAATGTCCCGGTACACCGTCTCCTCAAAGAGCTGGTACTCGGGGTACTGAAACACCAGGCCCACCTGGAAGCGCACCTGACGGGTGCGCTCCTTGGAGCCCCAAATGTCCTCCCCCTCAAAGAGCACCTGCCCCGAGGTGGGACGGAGCAGCCCGTTGAGGTGCTGCATCAGGGTGGACTTGCCCGAGCCGGTGCGGCCAATGACCGCCAGATATTCCCCTGGGGCCACCGTCAGGTCCACGTTTTGCAGGGCCACGTGCTCAAAGGGGGTGCCTTGACTATAGATATGGGTGAGTTGTCTGAGTTCAATGATAGGCGTCATAGATA
Organism: uncultured Eubacteriales bacterium; assembly: GCA_902461475.1. Classification (GTDB taxonomy): domain Bacteria; phylum Bacillota; class Clostridia; order Oscillospirales; family Oscillospiraceae; genus Enterenecus. The sequence goes on from CABPXX010000097.1 coordinate 5,824, forward strand.
CGGGCCTCTCTTATCGGGGTAGAATGTGGGCCAGTGCCTGGGCGCAGTCCTCCGGGGTGAGGACGTCCAGGGGCACGTCCAGCCCGGCCTGGCGCAGCTTGTACAGCAGCGCCACCGAGTCCGGCACCTCCATTGTGCTGG
>CABPXX010000098.1 GCA_902461475.1 uncultured Eubacteriales bacterium
CTTCCAGGATGGACTTGTCGGCCTTGAAGCGCTGGGCCAGGATGGCGTCCAGCAGAGCGTCGGCGGCCTTGTCCACATCCTCCTGCATGGCATCGCCGTCAGCCATCACGCCCTTGGCGGCGGTCAGAGCGTCCATCAGCTGCTGCCAGTTGGCCTCCACATACTTGTCGGCATTCTCCATCATGCTGTCTGCCTGGGCAATGAGCATCTCCAGCATGTCCTTGTTGCCCTGGGTGAGACCCAGACCCCAGATACCAGTGAGCAGATTATCCCAAGCGGCGTTCACCTTGTCCTGAGTGGCGTTGGCGTCCGCCATAATAGCCTCGGCCTCAGCCAGAGCCTTCTCAAAGGCGGCCTTGGCAGAGTCGGTAACACCGGTGGTGTCCAGGCCCTTGGCATAGGCAATGGTCTTTTCCAGCAGGGTCTTGTCCACCTTAGAGGGAGTGGCGGGGGTCACTGCAGAAGCCTCGGGCAACACGGTAGCGTCCATATCGCCAGTGGAAACGGAAATTCCAGCAGGGGCATCCAGCAGAGTTGCCTCCCAAGCAGACAGGCTGGCAGTGGCACCGTCCTGATTCCAGGTGCGCTCAGCCACGGCATAGATCTTCTGTCTCACGGAGTAATCAGAATGCTGATAGGCACAGCTGGTACCCTTGATGACGTCGGCGCCGGTCTTACCATAGTTGTAGCCGTAGTCAGACCAAATGGCGAAGTTACCACCCAGCACCTTGCCGACGCTGTCGGGGTAAGCATATCCATTGTCTCCCAGCTCAGCATTTGCGCTGTCTCCGAAGATACCGGGATTCCAGCCATACACCTTGCTCAGGCCAGCGTTCCAATAGCTAGAAGCGCCGTATGCATAGTAGACATAGGTGTAGACGAAGTTCACCACATCGTAGCCAGCAGCCAGCAGGGCCTGGGCATTGGGAGAAGCGGGAACCCAATACAGAATGATGATGTCTTTGCTGATACCAGAGTCCACACTCTTGACGGCATCGTTGAACATCCGAGTAGTCATACCCTTGCTGACGATGTAGTCGTTGAGATCATTGACATAGTTGACAAACCGAGGGTCAGTGCTGTTCATGTGGGTACCATCTGCATAAGAGGCCTCGTCTGCTGCAATGTTGAAGCTGGTGCAGCCCTTGGAAGCAAAGTAGTCCACATACTTGGCCACCAGAGCCTGACCAAAGGCATAGGCGTCCTCGTTGGACAGGTCCAGAGTGATCTTACCAACCTCGGCATCATAGTCGGTGGCACTGGCACGATAGAACCAGCTATTATTGATGCTATACACGCCACCGATGTGTCCGGGGCTGTCCAGAGTAGGAATGACCTGAACGCCGTACTGCTCAGCCTCGGCCAGGATTCCATTCATATCCGCCTCAGACCAGTAACCATTGTCAGGCTTGCAAGTGGAAACATCATAGTCGGTGCCAGCCACAGTCACGTTCATGTCGTCCAGGAAGAAGCGAGTGGCGTTGTTGTTGGAGAAGTCCAGGTACAGCACATTCATCTTATTCCAAGACAGAGTGTGGATGAAGGACTTCATCATGTCAACGGTGTAAAATACGCGTCCAGCATCCAGGTACAAAGAGCGCTCAGGAACGTCAGGATAGTCGGTGACGGTGCCAGCCATCACAGTGGTGCCGTTGGCAATCATGCTCTGAAGCACGGTATGCAGTCCGTACAACACACCAATGGCAGAATTGGCCGTCACGGTGATGTTGTCAGAGGTGATGTCCAGAGTGTAGCCCTGGCTGTCCGTCACAGCATTTCCACCCACCTTCACGACGATATCGCCGCTCTTGGCCATGGACTCAGTCCCGTAGACGATGGGCAGCACGGAATCGCCAGGAATGCCCCGAGCGGCAAACTCAGAGTTGGCCGTCTGAACATAGGTAGCCAAATCCGTCCCGGTGGGGTTGCTGTCTGCAACGATAAAGAAGCGAGCCTCACTGGTCAGAGTAAAGCTGCCTTCTCCCGCCGTTGCGGACTGCACAGTAGGAACACTGGCAATACCAGGCGCACCGTCCGTATCAGCAGCCGAACCATGGAGCGGCGAAATGCCTACCACCATAGCGGCTGTCAACACCAGTGCAAGGCCTTTTTTGATCCAATTTCTCATAATAAAGTACCTCCCTGCAATAAGTCGTTTCCTAATATCTACACATGTCCTTGGACATGAGAAAGCACAGTCCACGTAGCTGTAATACGACTGCAAGCCCCCCCTGGACGTATCCCACTACTCTTTTTCAGATCCCATGACATCCCAGTTCGAGTTTATCTTACGACTATACCCTGTTTGTGTCAACACTTTTGTGCAATATTTGCAACATTTTAAGAGCGGGTTGTAATATCTTGTAAGTTACAGGCAATCCCACATGCCATAACATCTCCATCGCACTGTACTATCTCATCATCACAGTCATCCCTCCCTTGGTGAACGTGCTCTGAATTTAGGGCGGTTTTCTTTTGTAAATGGGGTGTAAAAATTTTAAGTTTGATTAAGGTAGCCTCGGTATACTGTCTCCCGTAACAGAATTCTGATCGAAGGGGGTATCCAGAGATGGCAGCACAGATGACATTTCAGCGCTATGAACTCAAATATTTGCTGAGCCCTGCTCAAAAGCGGGCAGTGCTACAGGCCATGGACGGACACATGGAGCTAGACCAATATGGCCGTGTGACCATACGAAACATTTACTACGACACGGAAAATTTCCGTCTCATTCGCCGCTCTCTGGAGCGGCCCTGCTATAAGGAAAAGCTGCGGGTACGCAGTTACCGCCAGGTCTCTCCAGAGGAGCCGGTGTTTGTGGAGCTGAAGAAAAAGTACAAATCCATCGTCTACAAGCGGCGGCTATCTCTACCCGAGGGGCTGGTGAGCCAGAGCCTGAGCCAGTACACCCCGCTTCCGGTGTCCTCGCAGATTGGCCATGAGATTGCCTATTTCCGCTCCTACTATCACCCACTGATTCCAACCGTCTTTCTCAGCTATCAACGAGAGGCATTCTACGCGGTGGACGGCGGGTACTTCCGGGTCACCTTTGACGATCACATTCTGTACCGTCAGGACCAACTCTCCCTGTGCAGTGAGGCCTATGGCATCCCCATTCTCTCCCTCGGTCAGACTCTTATGGAGATCAAAACCTCTGGCGGGATTCCCCTGTGGATGGTGCACACCCTGACTCAGCACAAAATCTTCAAAACGTCTTTCTCCAAGTATGGGACGGCCTATCAACACATGACAAAACAACAGCAGTTAGGAGGACTCCGTTATGCCTGATTTCTTTCGCGGTGTATTTGACACTGATCTCACCCAAGTGATTTCCATCACTGATTTTCTACTCTGTGTGGGTGGGGCACTGGTGGCTGGGCTACTGCTGGCCCTGGCCTACATGGTGGGCACCCGGTACACCAAAAGCTTTGTGGCCACCTTGGCCCTGCTCCCCGCCGTGGTATGCGTCATCATCATGATGGTCAACGGCAACATCGGCACGGGAGTGGCGGTGGCGGGCACCTTCAACCTGGTGCGCTTCCGCTCGGTACCCGGCTCCGCCAAAGAGATTGGCGCTATTTTCCTGGCCATGGGAACAGGGCTGGTCATGGGCATGGGATACATCGCCTACGGCTTTATCATTGCCATTTTGCTGGGCGGCATCAGTCTTCTCTACCACCTGGTAAACTTCGGCGCTGGCAAGAAATCTGCCTGTTACAAGACCCTGCACATCACCATTCCCGAGGACTCGGACTACACCGGTGTCTTTGATGATCTGCTCCAGCACTATACCAACCGCTGCGAGCTCTCCCAGGTGAAGACTACCAACATGGGCAGCCTGCTACGTTTGACCTACCAGCTCACCCTCCGGGACCCCAAGCTGGATAAGGAATTCATTGACCAACTGCGCTGCCGCAACGGAAATCTGGAAATCACTATTTCTCGCCAAGAGACCGCCTCCTGCGAGCTCTAAGAGGTGCTGATGCATCATGAAATCTCTGAAGTCTTGCACTCTGCTGCTCTCCACCCTCCTGCTGTTACCTGGATGCAGTACAAACTCACCCGCTCCCACAACATCCAGTCAGGACCTGCCACCCTCTCAGTCCATTACCTCGGGCAACGTAGACCAGTCCCAGCTGTTCAGTGACCGGGACTTTGAGGTCGGCTATGACGAGGAGAGTGCGACTCACATCCAACTAGGCTCCCCCTCTACCTGCGACAGCGACGCCGTCACCGTGGACGGGAGCACCATTACCATCACCCAGGAGGGCACCTACCTTCTCACCGGAACTCTAGAGGACGGTATGGTGGTGGTACAAGCCCCGGAGACGGATAAAGTCCAGCTGGTTCTGGACAACGCTCACATCACCAGCGCCACCTCCGCCGCCATCTACATTCCCTCTGCCGACAAGGTGTTTCTCACCACCGCTGCGGACTCTGACAACACCTTGGAAAATGGCGGCTCCTACGTGGCCATTGACGACAACAACATCGACGGTGTGATTTTCTCCAAATCTGACCTGACCCTCAACGGAGCCGGCATCCTCACCATCACCTCTCAAGGGGGACATGGAGTGGTGTCCAAAGATGACTTGGTAGTCACCTGTGGCACCTACGAGATCAACGTCTCCAGCCACGGCCTGTGCGGAAAGGACAGTGTGGCCATTGCCAACGGAACCTTCACTCTTCAAACCGGCAAGGACGGCATTCAAAGTGACAATGAGGAGGACAGCAAAAAGGGCTTTGTCTACCTGGGCAACGGAACCTACACCATCACTTCCGACGGAGATGGTGTCAGCGCCAGCAGTTGGATGCAGGTAGATGGTGGAACCTACACCATTATCTCTGGCGGCGGCAGCGCCAATGGGGAAACTCACACCAACAGCATGCAGCCCGACGGCGGTATGGGTGGCATGGGCGGCGGTCCCGGCTCTACTACTGACGGACAGCCGCCGGAACTGCCCGATGGAATGCAGCCCCCGGACAACGGCGGCGGAATGCCTGACGGCTCCATGGAGCCCCCAGACATTTCCGGTCAGGCGGGCACAGAACTGTCCACGACAATCGTCACCCCAACCACTACAACCACCACTGAGGACACCACCAGCACCAAAGGATTCAAAGCTGCGACTGCTTTGACCATCACAGGTGGCACCTTCCAGCTGGACTGCGTCGATGATGCCTTCCACACCAACGGCAGCCTTACTGTTTCTGGTGGCACCGCTCAAATCAGCACTGGAGACGATGCCCTCCACGCGGATTCGGATCTGGTGGTACAGGCCGGTAATCTGGATATCACCACCTGTTACGAGGGTCTAGAGTGCCAGAGCGTCTCCATCTCCGGCGGCACCATCAAGCTGGTGGCCAGTGACGATGGCATCAACGCAGCCGGGACGACCACCCAGAACCAGTCCAATATCTTCATCAACATCTCCGGCGGCGAGCTCACCATTGACGCTGGAGGAGATGGGCTGGACTCCAACGGGACCATCACTGTGAGCGGCGGGACCGTACTGGTATCCGGTTCGGAGCAGAGCGCTGACTCTGCTCTGGACTGCGACGGCACCACCTCCATTACGGGCGGCACCGTTGTGGGACTGGGCATGTCTGGTATGGCCCAAAATTTTGGTGACACCTCTAGCCAGGGTTCCATCCTAGTATCGGTGGACAGCCAGAGCGCCGGCAGTACCGTGTCCATCACCGACCAGAACGGCGCTATTCTGGCAACCTGGGAGGCCCTCAAGAGCTTCAACTCGGTGCTCTTCAGTTGCCCGGACCTCACCGTGGGAAACACCTACACGGTAACGGCTGGAACCGCTCAAACAGAGGTCACTCTAGACGCCTGATCTACGGCAGTGGCTCTATGCAGCCCGGCCAGATGGGCGGGATGGGTAACATAGGTGGACGCCGTCCGTAACCTTAATCATACGCAATACGGGCCTGGTGCAATTT
>CABPXX010000099.1 GCA_902461475.1 uncultured Eubacteriales bacterium
GTGCTGGGGACGGGTGACCACGCCGGTGTTGGTGATGACATCGGCATCGGAGGTCTCCCAGGTGATGGCGCTGCCAGCCACGCCGGTGGTGGGCAGGTCCAGGTTGTCGGTGAGGGCGGAGGTGTCGCCCAGAGTCAGGGCGTTGTAGTCCCGCTCCACCCGCTGATCGTCGGGGATGTTGTACATGGCGGCCACCTCGGCCTCCGTCATGGCGTAGTCATAGATGCGGAAGTCGGCCACCATGCCGTTGAGCAGGTCGTTTCCGAACTGGCCGTAGCCGATGTAGTTCTGGGTGGAGCCCTCCAGAATGGACAGGTCGGCGTTGGTGACCACCGAGTCGCCCACCTGGGCGCCGTCCTCGTACATGGTCATGGTGTTGGTCTCCCCGTCAAAGGTGACGGTGGTGAGCTTCCAAACGCCGGTGTCCAGAGCGGTGCCCTTCTCAGGGCCCATCTCGTTGCCCCAGCCACTGTTGGTGAGGGCGGCGGTGTAGCCGGTGTGTCCGGTGTTGTAGCCAGAGTCCAGCAGATACATATAGCTGGTGGTGTTGTGGCCGATGTCCCAGATGCGGGCGTAGCCGGAGGACTGGTTGACATACACCCAGAAACTGATGGTCACGGAGTCCAGGCCGTTGAGCACGCCGGCGGGCATCTCCACATAGTTGTGGCCGGTGCCGGGCTGGCCGCCCTGGAGCACGATGGCGGTCTGGGTCTCGCCGAAGATTTCCACTTCTTTGGTTTCCACGCCGCTGCCGCGGGGCATGACCTCGCCGCTCTTGCCGTTGCCGCTGACGTCGTTGACAATGGTGCCGGTCTTCAGAGACTCAAAGTCGTAGTGGAGGACCAGGCCCTCGTCGGCCCGGGGCTCTGCCTGGGGCAGCTGGGCAGCCAGCACGTAGGTGGGTACCATGCCCACCAGCATGGAGGCGCTGACCAGCCAGGTGCCAATCCGGGTCCAGGTTTTGCGTTTCATTGATACATCGCTCCTTTCATTTGGTGGAAGTGCCGGGGATGTATAGATGGAATAGGCGGGCCCCCTCTCTTGTGCCCAATTCTTAAATTTGTCTGTTTTGGAATAAGAAACATACAAATTATCCGTAGATGGGCAAATTCGTACCATGTGAGTCCATATTAGCCGGGGAATTCTGGGAAGTCAAGGGAGATGGGAGAAAGTTACATGAGAAAAAATGGGTGAAATTTGTACTAGTTTTTTCCTTGCAGTAAAATATCTATCTGTGAAAAATGCTGTAAAACATGAAAACATAGCGTGTTATGTGGCGGTTTTTCTGGGAAGAGTGGAGAAAATACAGAGGGGATAAATCAAGTCAAGTTGCACAAATGGTAATAATAAAACGTGAATTTGATGGTACAAAAAAGCGAAGACATACCGGGGGGATTTCCCGGTTTTAGGATAGAACCGGGGAAGAGGGGAAAAAACGCCCATCCGCCACCGGCGGCTGGGCGTCATTTGGTATGGATTTTGGGGAAGTTGTCATGAACTTCCAGGCAAACAGCATGGCCTTGCCGGAAGGGGGAGACTTTGATAGAATAAAAAGCAAGAAACATGGGAGGTGACCGGGATGCAAGTGAAGTTTTATGAGCAAGTGGAAGACCATCTGCTGCGCTTTGCGGTGATTGTGGCACGTCACAGGGGCAAGTGGGTGTTCTGCAAGCACTGGGAGCGGGACACCTATGAACTGCCTGGCGGACACCGGGAGCCGGGGGAGGGCATTCTGGAGGCCGCCCGAAGAGAATTACAGGAGGAGACGGGAGCGGCGGCGTTTTCCATCCACCCGCTGTGTGTATACTCGGTGATTGGGAAAAATCGGGTCAATGAGTCGGGAGAAGAGTGCTTTGGAATGCTGTATACCGCTGAAATTGAGACCTTCCAGGGTCAGCTGCACAGCGAGATGGAGCGGGTGCTGCTGTTGGAGCAGCTGCCCACCCGGTGGACCTATCCGGAGATACAGCCCCGGTTGGTGGAGGAGTACCGGAGAAGGGAAGAAAAGGATGGTTGACGACAGAAAAATTACCCTCATAAGAAGAACTAGGGAATCCTGTCATGCCTTTTATCAGGCACTGGTGCAAGACCCCGTGCTGTTTGGAGATGGGGAGTCATACCAGCCCTATCAGTATGACCCGGACGCTGTGAATGCCTTGTTCCACAAACGGGAGCAGCAGCGTGACCGGATGGGGTTTTCTGTACTTCTGGGGAATGTGGTCATTGGCGATGTGAGTTTCAAACACATAGACCGAGAAAAACGCTGTTGTGAGCTGGAAATTTGCATGACAAATGACCGTGTCAAAAATAAGGGCTATGGCACGCAGGCGGAACGATTGGCGGTACAGTATGCCTTTGAACAGATGGACATGGAGATGGTTTTGGCGGACTGCCTGGAGAAGAACACCAGAAGCCAGCATGTTTTGGAGAAGGTGGGATTTGAACTGGTTTCTCAGCCCCAGGGCTTCCGAGGGTATCGCATGACAAAAGAGCGGTATCTTCAAGTTATGAAGGCGAGACAGGAAGCTAAGGAAGAGACGCTTATAGACCGGCCCTAAAAGGAGATACCCTATGAATCAAGAGTTTTGGACCATGTTAGAAGATTTGGTGCGGCAATCGGACGTGGTCATTGATCGCCCGAACGGTTCGGCGCACCCCAAATTTCCCGATACCATCTATCCGGTGGACTACGGATATTTCCAGGACACCACCTCCATGGACGGGGAGGGCATTGACGTATGGGTGGGAACCGCGCCGGAACAGACTGTGGACGCCATTGTGTGCGTGGTGGATGCCTGGAAGCGGGATTCGGAGATGAAAATTTTGATTGGATGTACTCAGCAGGAAAAAGCCCTGATTGAGGAGTTTCACAACCGTTCCCAGTATATGAAAGGCATTTTGATTCCCAGAGAAAGGACCTAGAGACATGCATTTGGACACACCACGGCTGACCATCCGCAGCTTTGTACCGGAGGACGCCGCCGACTTGCAGGAGATTCTGGGCGATGCCCAGACCATGGAGTATTCCGAGCCACCCTACGACCTGGAGAAAACCAAGCGGTTTCTGGCCTCCTTTTGCATTGAAAGGGGCGGCGGCGTGGCAGCGGTGCACCGGGAGACAAACAAGGTGATCGGCTACATTCTGTTTAGCCAAATCCTGCCGGGAGAGTACGAGCTGGGCTGGTTTTTCAATCGGCAGTTTTGGCGGCAAGGCTACGCCTTTGAGGCCTGCCACGCTGTGATCGAGTACGCGTTTGATGTTCTGGGGGCAAAAAAGGTCTTTTCCGAGACCATTGATGGAGTGAAATCAGTGGCTCTCATGGAGAAGCTGGGAATGGAGCGGGAGGAGATTCAGCCGGACCCGGAGCACGGCTGGCAGTGGTACGTCTATGCCATACACAGAGAGTAAACCATGTTTCCGTGCTGGTGTAACAAATTTTTGAAGAAAAATGGCCTGTTGCGGCGCAATTACGCTGTAACAGGCCATTTTGGCATTTTTAGAAGTTTTTATCGGGCTCTTCTCCCTGTCCCCACAGGGAAGAGCAGCCAAAGCAGCCAGCGCTTCCAGATGGGTGCGGACTGCCTGAGCCGCGCCACCTCGTCCCGGAACTGGCTCAGCACCAGGCTGCGCTCCTGCTGCGTGAGGGTGTGCTGGCTGAATCGGGCCTTGCGGGCCAGGTCCTCGGTCTCAGCCCCAGCCTTGCCGCCCAACCGCTCCAGCAGCCCAAACCAGCGGTAGACCTTCAGCACAGCGGCGTTGGTGTCCTTGTCCTGGCCCATCTTGCGCCAGAGTCGGTACCGGAGCTGGCGCACCAGCCACAGCCCTGCCGCCAATACCACTATGGGCACGGCCCACACCGGCCAATCCAGACTTACCTGGATGCCGCCCTGGTCCGGAGTCTCCGGGGCCACGGTAGGTGTGGGGGTCGGTGTGGCGGGGGCGGAGGTGGCGGTGGGTGCGGAAGAGGGAGCCGTGGAGGCCACAGGGGCCTGACTCTGGTTCGGGGTGTCTCCCGTGGAGGTAGGAGTCACCTCCACCGGGTACCAGCCATATCCATACAGGTAAATTTCTACCCAGGCGTGGGCATTGGAGTCCACCACACGGGTGGTGTATTCCCTCGTGTTCTGGTCCAGGGAAGAGGAGGGAATGGTGGTGACATATCCGCTGACATACCGGGCGGGAATGCCCTGGGTGCGCAGCAGCAGGGTGGCCGCCGAGGCAAAGTGGACGCAGTAGCCCCGATGGCTCTTCTCCAAAAAGTAGGTAACAAAGTCCTCCTCGGAGGGGGTGCGGGGAGTGCGCAGGTCATAGGTGGCGTTGCGCTCCAGTAGCTGGGCGATGATGGAAGCGGTGTTTAGCTCACCAGCATATTCTCCCGTGGCATCCGCCCGGATGGGCTCGCCGCTGTTCTCCAGCTCCTCCATGGCCTGGGTAAACCAGACCAGGAGATCGCCGGAGATCTCCTCCGGTACCTCCAGGTAGGCACTGTAGGCCTCTTCCTGCTCGGATAGGGTGGGGATGTTACCCTGGCTGGAGGGAGAGTCGTCCAGGGGGATATATCCCACGGTATAGCTCTGTTGGGCCCGAGGGAAAACCAAAGGAGAATCCCAGAACACCTGCTTGTCCTCCACTACGGTGGTCTGGTAGGGCAGATAGACCATGGACCTGGGAGAGGTGAGGTAGGTGATGGTGGCCGAGACCGGGCTGGTTCCCAACAGTGGATTGTAATTGGATAGATTATCTGTGGAGTTGGGTTCCACCCCCGTCCAGGCCTGGGAGGAGTAGTCCCGGTACACCTCTCCCCGCAGATACATGGTGCCGGGACGGAAGGAGGACACCTCCAGCATGGCTCGCCCGGTGTAGCTGCGGGGTCCGGCGGTGTAGAAATCCATCCGGGGGGCATCTTTTCCTGCATCGGGGATAGACTGCCCGCCATCCAGGGTTTCCTCCGAGGGGAACCAGTCCAGGCCCTTGAGCTGCTCCTGGAGGTACACGGCCCAAGTGGGCTGAGTGTACGAATGGAAGGGGAAGAGGAGGAGGATTAGCCAAATCAACGCCAGGGACACAGGCAGGGCCACCAGGGTGATGCGGGCGCCTCCACTGGGGTCCCGCCGGGCGGCCAGGCTGGACAGCAGCAGGGCGGCCCAACAGGCACAGATGACCAGCATGGAAGACCAGTCCAGTTCCACCTCGGCCAGAAAGGCGGGGAGAAGCCAGGGCAGGGTGAGGGCAAAGGTGAGCCAGAAGGCACGCAGGCGGTGGATGGCCCAGCCCAGAGGCAGCGCCAGCAGGGCAAAGACAGCGCCCAAAAAGATTTGGGTGGCGGCCTGGTGCTGGGAATCGGGCAGGGGGTAGGGCAGGGGGTAGGACACGGAGAAATAGGTGTTCTCCGTCCAGAAGTCGGTGAGGGCTTCCCAACAGGACTGGGCCCCGTAGACAAACAGGGCTTGGTTGTAGAGCAGCATCGCTCCGGTCAGCCCTAAGGTCAGGAGCACCAGGCCCTCCCGGTGTCGGGGCAGGGCCCAGATCACGGTGGACACCGCCACCCCCAGCAGGCCCATCACCAGCACGGGGGTGAACTCAGCGGGGAACTGGTAGACCACAAGGGAAAACCGGAGGATGGAGGAGAGCAGCAGCACTTGCACCAGCACCCCCGCGGTCAGGGACAGGGGCGTGGGGGGAGCGGGCTGCCGCACAGAGGGAACTTTGCCCAGGGGTTCGCGACTCATGGGGCATCCTCCTCTCCAAGGGTGACGTGTACCCGGGGCGCTTGTCCCAGACGGGACAGGTCCAGGGGAACAGTGGGGGGCTGGGTGGGAGCGGGACAGGAGAGCAGATCAGCCATGGCGGCTAGGAACTGGGCCTGAGAGGCCA
>CABPXX010000100.1 GCA_902461475.1 uncultured Eubacteriales bacterium
AAACCCAGCGTAAGCGGGTTTGGCGGGGGCCCCGTAACGCTGTGCCACCTCCCTTTACACAAGGGAGGCTTTTGGAATGCCCCCCTCTTGCCTTTTCCCCGCTCCGTCACTATAATGTGTGATATCCGTGACCATTCATCGGCTGGGAGGTGCCCTATGAAAACCATCGCCATCATCGACGACGACATCCACATTGGAGATGTCCTGGAGCAGCTGCTGCGCCGGGAAGGCTATCAGGTGCTGCGGGCGTACTCGGGCACCGAGGCCCTCTACCTGCTCTCCCAGCAGCGGCCCGACCTGGTACTGCTGGACCTGATGCTCCCCGGCCTGTCCGGGGAGGAGGTACTGCCCAAAATCCAGAGCTTCCCCGTCATCATTCTCAGCGCCAAGGGGGACGTGGAGAACAAAGTGGAACTGCTCCAGGCGGGGGCGGTGGACTACATCACCAAGCCATTTCACCCCCAGGAGCTGCTGGCCCGCATTGGGGTGCACCTCCGCCGCCCCCGTGGAGAGGAGGAGGGCCAGGTGCTCACTGTGGGGGAGTTGAGCCTGGACCCCCTGTCCCGGCAGGTGACGGTGGCCGGGCAGGAGGTACACCTGACCAAGACGGAGTACGCTATTTTGAAGCTGTTTCTCCAGCACCCCAATCAGGCCCTGTCCAAGAGCGTCATTTTGGAGCGCATCAGCTTGGACACCCCGGACTGCACCGACAGCTCCCTGAAACAGCACATGAGCAACCTGCGGAAAAAACTGCGTCAGGCCAGCGGCAAAGAGTACCTCCAGTCCGTGTGGGGCATTGGCTTTCGCCTGACTGCTTCTTAAAATCTTGATGATTTCTTGACCCATTTCTTCACCGCTTCCTTGACCCCTCTCTGGTACACTATCCCCATCAAGCGCAAGGAGAATCAATCATGATCGACTGGTGTAAACGTCATCCCATCCTCTTTATGTCCGGGTATCTGGTGTTCTACCTGGTGTGCTTTGGAGCACTGGAGCACTTTATCAAACCGGAGTGGATTGTCCACTGTTTTCTGGACGACTGGATTCCCTTCTGTAAGTATGCCGTCATCCCCTACTTCGCCTGGTTTGTGTGGGTGCCCACCACCTTGTTCTGGCTGCTGTTCACCCAGCCCCGGCAAGATTTCTGGCGGCTGTGTCTGCCCCTGTTTGGGGGCATGACCCTGTGCGTGGCCCTGTGCGCCCTCATTCCTAACGGGGTGGACCTGCGCCCGGACTCCATCCCCGGCAACGACTTCTTCACCCGGGTGGTACGGCAGCTGTGGGGGGTGGACACCGACACCAACGTCTGGCCCTCCATCCACGCCTTTAACTCCATGACCGTAGCCCTGAGCTATCACCGCTGGGCCAAAGCCAAGCCCTCCACCCAGCGCCGGGCAGTGTGGGTGTGTATGCAGCTTTTGAATCTGTCCATTCTGGCCTCCACGGTGCTGCTGCGGCAGCACAGCGTCATTGACCTGTTCTGCGGCGTGGCCCTGGCCCTGGTGCTGGACTATGTGGCCGACTACGTGACGGTACACGCCCGGGTGTGGATTCATCAGGAGGCGTGAACATGGAACTGGTCTGTGCCGCCCACGGCCTGTCGAAACAATACGGCCACACCTACGCCCTGCAAAACCTCACCATGCAGGTGCCCAAAGGGGCCATTTACGGCCTGGTGGGGCGGAATGGGGCGGGAAAAACCACCCTAATTCGTATCCTCTGCGGGCTGCAATCCCCCACCGCTGGGAGCTACACCCTGTACGGGACCCCATTTCGGGACCCCGCCATCCAACAGGTCCGGCGGCGGATGGGGGCGGTGGTGGAATCCCCCGCCATCTGTCAGGACCTGTCCGCCATTCATAATCTAAAATTGCAGGCCCAGGTTCTGGGCCTGCCCTCTTATCAGGACCTTCCCCACCTGCTGGAGCTGGTGGGTCTGGAGAACCCGGGTAAGAAAAAGGTGCGCCACTTCTCCCTGGGCATGCGCCAGAGACTGGGCATTGCCATGGCCCTGGTGGGAAGTCCCGACTTTTTGGTGCTGGACGAGCCGGTGAACGGCCTGGACCCCCAGGGGATTGTGGAAATTCGCGAGCTGCTGCTGCGGCTGAACCGAGAGCACCAAATCACCATTCTCCTCTCCAGCCACATCCTGGACGAGCTGGCCCGGCTGGCCACCCACTACGGCTTTTTGGACCGGGGTCGCATGGTCCAGGAGGTCAGCGCCGGAGAGGTGGAGGCCGCCTGCCGCAAATGCACCCATGTGGAGGTGTCCGACGTGGCCATTTTGGCCCGGGTACTGGACGGAATGGGGCTGGACTACACCATTGACTCCTCCCACACCGCCAACATCTACGCCCATCCCCATGTGACCCAGCTGGTGCAGGCCCTGGCGAAATCTGGGTGCCAGGTGTCCTCCATGCACCAGCAGGATGAGAGTCTGGAGAGCTATTACATGAGCCTGGTGGGAGGTGAGGGGAATGGGTAACCTGCTGCGGGCCGACTTCTTCCGCCTGTGGCGGAGCAAGAGCTTTTGGGCCTGTATGATTTTTCAGGTGGGAAGCGCCCTATTCTTCCCGATTACGAACTATATTTGGGGCATAAAAAACGGATTTTCCATTGTCCCCGACTGGAATCTCTTCGCTGGTATAGCCTTTATCTGCGTGCTCTCGGCCCTCTTTTCTACCCTGTTTGTTGGCACCGATTACAGCGATGGCACCATCCGCAACCAGCTGGTGGTGGGGCACCACCGATGGGAAATCTACCTCAGCCATCTAATTACTTGCATAACGGGATGCCTTTTGATGTGTGTGGGCTACCTTCTGCCCTATCTGGTGGTGAGCAGGCCGTTGCTTGGCCCCCTTCAGCAGGATGCTTGGACCATTCTGGCCTATGTGGGCGTTACGCTGGTACTCACGGTAGCCCTGGCCTCTCTATACACCATGCTGGCCATGCTCATTCCAAACCGCACCGTGTCTGCGGTGGTGGCCCTGGTGCTGTCTTTTGGCCTACTGCTGGGGGGCAGCTATCTCTATTCCTATCTGAACTATCCCCCCACCTACACCCAGATGACCTATAACCCTGTCTTGGAGGTATGGGAGGAGAAAGAAGCGCCATCCCCCTTTTATCTGAAGGGCACCAAGCGGGAGGTGTTCCAGCTGCTGTGCGACGTGAACCCCGGCGGACAAATCATGCAGTGCAATGCTTTGGACGCCCCCAACCTGCCCCTTCTGCCCGTATACTCCGCCGCCCTCACCGTGGTGACCACGGGGGCGGGGCTGTGGGGGTTCCGGCGGAAAGATTTGAACTGACCGAGGAGGGCTTATGAAGCTGTTACCCTGGATTTTGGTGGCTCTTTTGGGGGTTCTCCTCCTGATTTTGGCCGGGAAGGTGTATGCGCTGCGCAAATCTGCCCGGCAGCTCCGGGAAGGGATGGCCCGGCAGCTGGAGCGTGAGACCAACACCCTGCTCTCTGTGTCCTCTGGAGACCGGGAGATGCGGGCGCTGGCCGACGCCCTCAACGAGCAGCTGGCCCAACTACGAGCGGAGCGGCAGCGGTACCAGCACGGGGACCTGGAACTGAAAGAGGCCATCACCAACATCTCCCATGACCTGCGCACCCCCCTCACCGCCATTGTGGGTTATCTGGCCCTGCTGGAGGGGGAAGAGAAGTCGGAAGCGGTGGAGCGGTACCTGTCCCAGATCTCCAACCGCACCCAGGTGCTCCACCAGCTGTCCGAGGAGCTGTTTGCCTACGCCCTGCTCACCGCTCCCCAGCCCCTCCACCCCCAGCGGGTGGACCTGCGAGGCCTGGTGGAGGAGGCGCTGCTGTCCTACTGCGGAGCCATGGAGCAGCGAGGCATGGAGCCCACCATCCAGCTGCCGGAGGGGCGGGTGGAGCGGAATCTGGACCCCACGGCGGCGGGGCGGGTGTTGAGCAACATCATCAGCAACGCCCTAAAATACAGCGCCGGGGACTTTTCCGTCACCATGACCCCAAACGGGGTCATCACCTTTGCAAATTCCGCCCCGGACCTGAACCCGGTGCTAGTACAGCGGCTCTTCGACCGCTTTTTTACCGTGGAGACCGCCCGCCACTCCACCGGCCTGGGCCTGTCCATCGCCAAGCTGCTCACCCAGCAGATGGAGGGTACTTTGGAGGCCAAATATCAGGAGGGGCAGCTGGTCATTACTTTGTCTTTTCCAGACTCTTCCGCTTACTGACGCAGCCAAAATGCCTCCCTTGTGCAAAGGGAGGTGGCATGGCGTAGCCATGACGGAGGGATTGATGTTCTCCCTGGTCCCGTCAACCCCTCAGTCTGCCTGACGGCAGACAGCTCCCCTTACACAGGGGAGCCTTTGGCCTTTAGCATCCTTGAGGGGATGCTGATTGGACATGATATTTTACCCAAGGTGGAAGCCCCATGGCTTCCACCTTTTTTCACCCTTTTGTGGGGAAAAGGGGTGGACAGGCGGAAAAAATATAGTATACTGGAATGCGAATGCTCTGCGGGGAGAGGAGGAACTGGCATGGAACACCCCGCCGCGGTTTTGGTGGTGTCCTACGGCACCAGCCAAGTCTCCGCCCTGCCCACCCTGGCCAATCTGGCCCGGGAAATCGGGGCGGCTTTTCCCCGCCTGCCCCTCATCCACGCCTTTGCCCACCCCCGGCTCCGGGACGCTCTGGTACGCAATGGCGGTCCCCGAGTGCCTCTGGTGTCCGAGGCCCTGGCCCAACTCACTCAAGACGGAGTCCAGCATGTGCTAATCCAGCCCACCTATCTGCTGTTTGCCGGGGAATACCAGGCCATGACGGCCCAGCTGGAGCCCTACGCCCAGCAGCTGAATCTGTCCCTGGGCCAGCCCCTGCTGGCCACGCCCCAGGACATTGAGGCCGTAGCGGAGGCCCTGCCCACCTGTCTGCCTCCCCTGGACCCCCAGGAGGGGGCGCTGTTTCTGGGCCACGGCGCCAGCCATGAGGCCCACGGGGTCTACGCCCAGCTGGAACAGGCCCTGCACCGCCAGGGCCACACCCGCTATTTCGTGGGCACCCTCCAGGATGGTCCCACCCCGGCGGAGACCGCCCGCCGCATCCGTGAGGCCGGGGCCGTCTCCCGGCTCCACGTCCACCCCCTCATGGTGGTGTGCGGCGTCCACGCCACCCGGGACTTGCTGGCCGGGGAACAAAGCTGGTGCAGACAGCTGGAACGCCTGGGCGTTCCGGTGTCCGCCGTCTCCCAAGGGTTGGGGGACTGCCCTGTCATCCGCCGCCTCTTTGTGGCCCACGCCCAGGAGGCGGCAGGGAACGAATTTTTCACTCAGAGAGAGAAATGAGGATCATCTATGCTCGTTGTCATGTCCAGCCTGGAACACCATCTGGCCCCCATCGACCTGCGGGAGGCCCTGTCCTTCACCGCCACCCATGTGCAGCGGCTGGACGCCCACATCGCCCAGCTGCCCAACATCCACGGCTGTGTGATTTTGTCCACCTGCAACCGCACGGAAATCTACCTGTGCTGTGAGGACACCTGCCACCCGGGCCAAATGCTGTGCCACGCCGCCGGGGTGGAGTTTGCCCCCTTCTCCGCCGCCTTTGTCACCCGCCAGGGCGGGGAGGCGGTGGAACACCTGATGCAGGTGGCGGCAGGTCTGCGCTCCCGGGTGTGGGGGGAGGACCAGATTCTGGCCCAGGTCAAGCGGGCCATCACCCTGTCCCGGGAGGCGGGAGCCGCCCACCCCATGCTGGAGACCCTGTTCCGCTCCGCCATCTCCGCCGGGAAGGAGATTCGCTCCACCGTCCGCCTGACCTCCTTGCCCACCTCGGCAGCCAGCCAGGGGGTGGCCCTGCTGCGCCAGCACCTGGGCAGCCTGG
>CABPXX010000101.1 GCA_902461475.1 uncultured Eubacteriales bacterium
TGGGGCCCGGGTCTTTAAAATAACTCGGGATGAGCGGGGGGAGCGGCTCACCTGGCTGAAAGTCACCGGGGGCCAACTGCGGGTGCGGGAGGTGCTCCACGGCCCGGACTGGGAGGAGAAGGTCAACCAAATCCGCCTCTACTCCGGGGCCAAATTCACCGCAGTGGACGTGGCTCCCGCCGGGACGGTGTGCGCCGTCACGGGACTCACCCGAACGACGGCGGGGGAGGGCCTGGGGGCAGAGGAGAACTGGACCGGTCCCCGGCTGGAGCCGGTGCTCTCCTATCAGGTGATTCCCCCGGAGGGGGTGGACGCCTCCACACTGCTGGAGCGGCTGCGCCGCCTGGAGGAGGAGGACCCCCAGCTGCAAGTGGAGTGGGAGCCACACGCAGAGCGGGTGCGAGTGAAGCTCATGGGCCAGGTGCACCGGGAGGTGCTGGAGCGGGAGTTGCGCCGCCGTTTCGACTTGGATGTCACCTTCGGCCCCGGCAGCATTGTCTACCTGGAGACCTTGGCCAAGCCTGTGGAAGGTGTGGGCCACTTTGAGCCCCTACGCCACTACGCCGAGGTGCACCTGCTTCTGGAGCCTCTGGAGCGGGGGGCGGGGCTGCAAATTGACACTGTATGCTCCGAGGACGTGCTGGACGGCAACTGGCAGCGGCTCATGCTCACCCACCTGGTGGAGCGCCAGCATGTGGGAGTGCTCACCGGGTCTCCCATCACTGATCTGAAGCTGACCCTGCTGACGGGCAAGGGCCACTTGAAGCACACCGAGGGAGGCGACTTCCGCCAAGCCACCTACCGGGCCATCCGCCAGGGTCTGATGATGGGGGAGACCATCCTGCTGGAGCCCTGGTATACCTTCCGCCTGGAGGTGCCGGGGGAGAGCGTGGGCCGGGCCATGACCGACGTGCAGCGTATGTGCGGAGAGTTTGAGGGACCCCAGATGCGGGGGGAGATGGCGGTGCTCACCGGGTCCCTGCCTGTGTCCGAGGTGGGGGACTACTGGAGCCAGGTGGCCGCCTATACCCAGGGCCGGGGCCGGTTTTCCTGCCGCCTGGACGGATACCGCCCCTGCCACAACACCCAGCAGGTGGTGGAGGAGCGGGGCTACGACCCCGACCGGGATGTGGACAACCCCTCGGGCTCGGTGTTCTGTGACCACGGGGCAGGGGTGCACGTGCCCTGGAATGAGGTACGCTCCCACATGCATGTGGACAGCGGCTGGCTGCCAGAGGAGGAGCGGGCTCGCAAGGCCCAGTCCGCCCCCCAGTTCCAGCGGGGGTATGCCGCTCAGGTAGCCCTGGACCAGGAGCTGGAGGAGATCTTTGCCCGCACCTATGGGGCGGTGAAGCCCCGGGCCTTCCACTCAGTGAAGGCCACCACCAAGCCCAAGGAGCGGCCCTGGAAGGGGCTGAAACAGCGGACGGGGAAGGACTACCTGCTGGTGGATGGGTATAACATCATCCACGACTGGGAGGACCTGTCCGCCCTGGCCCGGGAGGATTTGGACGGGGCCAGAGCCAAGCTCATTGACCTGCTGCGCAACTACCAGAGCTGGCGGGGCTGTCAGGTCATCGTGGTCTTTGACGCCTACAAGGTCAAGGGCGGCAAAGGGGCCGTGGAGCAGCTGGGGGACCTGTACGTGGTGTACACCAAGGAGGCGGAGACCGCCGATATGTACATTGAGCGCACCACCTACCAGCTCAGCCGGGACAACCGGGTGCGGGTGGCCACCTCTGACGGCCTGGAGCAGATGATCATTCTGGGCCACGGGGCCCAGCGCATGTCCGCCGCCGAGCTGAAATATGAGACGGACCAGGTGATGGCCCAGATTCGAGATACTATAGGATGATAAAAAGACCTCCACAACCGGCTTCCCCGTTGTGGAGGGCTTTTTATCATAGCGACAGTACAAATTGCAGCGCAGTCCGGGGTGTGGTGGACCCGTGGTGCCGCTCCCAGGCGATGGCCTGCTGGTGGAGCTGCTCCTGGGGCAGGGTACACCCATGCTGGGCGGCAAACAGGTCTACCAGGTCCAAGAACTCGCCCCGGCTCAAACCCTGGTACAGGATGCGCAGGCCGAAACGGTCGGCCAGAGAGGTCTTTTCCCGGATGGTCTCGTTGCGGTCCATCTCGTCCCCCGCCCGCTCCGAAATGGTCTGCCGCACCAAGTGGCGGCGGTTGGAGGTGGCGTAGATGGCCACGTTCTGGGGCCGACGCTCCACGCCGCCCTCCAAAATGGTTTTCAGCACCGAGTAGGTGGGATCGTCCCGGTCAAAGGTGAGGTCGTCAATGAAGATGATAAACTTCAAGGGCTGCCGCTCCAGGGAGCGGATGAGGGCGGGCAGGCCGGACAGGTTCTCCTTGTCCGCCTCAATGAGGCGCAGCTGCTCCATCCCTGGCAGGGTGAGCAGGTGCTTGACGGTGGCGGACTTTCCGGTGCCGCTCTCGCCGTAGAGCAGCACGTTGTTGACGTACCTCCCCCCCAGCAGCGCCCGGGTGTTCTGCACCACCTGGTTGCGGTGGTGCTCGTAGCCCATGAGCTGCTCGCTGGTGGGACAGTCGGGGTGGGGCACCGGGACGAGGGTACCGTCCTCCCACACAAAGGCCTTGTGCCGGGCCAGGGGGCCCACGCCCTCCTGGAGATAGGCCTGGCGTAGGGGGGCCAGGTGGAGGGAGAAGGGGAGCTCATCGGGCCAGAGGACCAGCTGGGGCAGCAGGGGGCGCAGCTGGGCCGGGGTGGCCTGGGCTACAGCGTCTAGCCCCTGCTGGCTGGAAGTGGCGCTGATGGCCCGCAGCGTGTCAATGTCCAGCCCAGCAGCGTACTCCAGGTGCGCCGGGCACTCCCCCTTTGCCATGGCGGTGGGGTAGGGCCCCTGGGACCAGCGTAGGGCCTCATAGAGCCAGTGGCCCAGGCTGGGGCTGCCGGAGCGCTGCATCTCATAGAAGAGCTGGCTGTAGTGTTGGGCGGCGGTCAGGCCGTCTCCGGCCTCCAGAGCTTGGGAGAGCTTGGACAGGGCCACCAGTACGGGCTGGTCCAGCAGGTCCCGGTAGACGGAGAGGGTGGATAGACAGATATGAACATGGGAGAGTTCCATGGAAAACACCTCGTCGTTTCTCTAGTGTGATAAAGTCATTATACAAGTTTTTTCCTCCTATGGCAATGGGGAGAAAAGTGTGCTATACTCAGGGAAATGATACGAGGAGGTCTTGTGGTATGGAACTCATGGAAAAAACACTCACCAGCAAGCTGGTGTATGACGGCGGTCTTCTGAAGGTCCACTACGATACGGTGGAGCTCATCAACGGCCGTACCTCCTGGCGGGAGGTCATCCGCCACCCCGGCGCCGTGGTCATGGTGCCCATTGACGATGAGGACAACATCTACCTGGTGCGCCAGTACCGCTACCCCTATGGCAAGGTACTCCTGGAGGTGCCCGCCGGCAAGCTGGAGAACGGCGAGGCCCACTTTGAGGCGGCCCAGCGGGAGCTCAGCGAGGAGTTCAGCGCCGAGGCACGGGAGTGGATTCCCATGGGGGAGATGCTGCCCACCCCCGGCTTCTGTGACGAACTCCAGCACGTGTACCTGGCCCGTGGCCTCACCTTTGGAGAGATGCACCCCGACGAGGATGAATTCCTGGAGCGGGTGAAGATGCCCCTGTCTGAGGCAGTGGAGATGGCCATTGACGGCCGCCTGGAGGACAGCAAGACGGTGGCCTCCATCCTGCGGGCTGCGGGTCGGCTCAAGAAGCTGTGAGAACGTCGGCTAGCTGCCCGGTGCGCCTGCGGTATTGAACCAGCTCAAATTGGATAAAGGCGGCAATCAAAATGAGACCTGCCGCCAGCACCTCCCACTGGGCGGCACACAGCTCTGCGGCGTTGGCGGGGTCTGTCTCGTTTAGGGCCTTGAGGGCCTGGGTGAGGAAGAACCCAGAGCTGCCCAAAGTGAGGGCGGTCTCGCCGCAGCGCAGGGGATAAAACCCGGTGGTTTGTCCTGCTTCGGCCCGGTATAGGGTGTGCACTGCCATCAGGGCGGCCACCAGCACCGCCATCAGAAAGGAAAAGTCGGAATCGGCACTCCGGTCGGGTCTGGTGGGCTGGTCCATGCATCTACCCCCTTTTTGCCATCCTATGCGGCGAAATGGAAAAAAGTTCACATGAAAAATCCCCCTTTCTCATAGAATGGAAACGCTATGAGAAGGGGGGATTTGTTTTGAGCGCCATGTGGTCGGGGACGCTGCTGCTCACTGCCACCGGGCTGTTTGCCCAGGTGGTGGGCTTTTTATACCGGATGATGCTCTCCCGGCTCATTGGGGCGGAGACCATGGGGCTGTATCAGCTGGTGATGCCGGTGTACTCCATGTTTATGTCGGTGACGGCGGTGGGCCTGACGGTGGCGGTGTCCACCCGTGCCGCCCGGTGCCACGCCCTGGGGGACGAGGCCGGGGTGACCCAGGTGTTGGGGGCGGGCCTGCGCCGCTTCTTCCTCCTGGCCCTCCCCCTGGGGGCGGTGATCGTGTGGTGCTCGGACCCCATTTCCGTGTACCTGCTGGGGGACGCCCGCACCCGGCTGGGCATTGTGCTCTTGGTGCCCTGCGTCCTCCTCACTGGGGTGGAGAACCTGCATAAGCATTGTTTTTATGGTACCGGGCGGGTGCGCATTCCCGCCACCGTGGAGACCATGGAGCAGCTGGTGCGGGCCGGGGCAGTACTGGGCCTGCTGGTGTGGCTGCTGCCCCAAAACCAGGAGCGCACCGTGGGCCTCATTGTGCTGGGTATGGTCATCTGCGAGGTGTTTTCCGCCGTGTCCCTGGTGGTGCTCTTTCAGCGCACCCGCCCCCGGGGTTTGGCCCGGGACCCGTCGGTGGCAAAGGGCCTGTGGTCCATCGCCATCCCCGTGGGCCTTACCTCGGTGCTGGGTACCATCTTGGGCTCGGCCAATGCGGTGCTCATCCCCGCCAAGCTGGTGGAGGGGGGCATGGAGTCCGGGGCGGCCATGTCCGCCTTCGGTGTCCTGTGCGGCATGACCATGCCCCTGCTGGCCCTGCCCACCGGGTTTATTGGGGCGCTGTGCTTGACCATGGTGCCCGACCTGTCCCGGCGCACCGCCCACGGGGACGCCCGGGTGGCGGCGGGGTTTCTCAACCGCATCATGTCGGTGACCATGCTGCTCATGGCCCCCTGTATGGCGCTGCTGGTGGTGATGGGCCCCACGGTGGGGCAGCTCCTGTTCCAGCAGCAGGTGGGGGAGTACATCCTGCCCCTGGCGGTGGGCACTCTGATGACCTGTGTGCAGTCGGTGCTGGGGGGCGCGCTCAACGGCCTGGGACTCCAGGGCAGGGGGGCCAGAAACGCCATCGCCAGCGACGTGGTGCAGCTGGCCTTTACCTATGGCACGGTGTCCACCTGGGGCCTGCAAGGCTTTGTGGTGGGCTTCGTCCTCTCCTCCTTGGTGGGGATGGGGATGAACCTGGCCTCGGTGCTCCACGCCACTGGACTCCACCTGCGGCTCTACGCCTGGTTTGTACGCCCGGTGCTGTCGGCGGTGCTGGTGGGGCTGTGGTGTCGGCTGCTGTTTCAATGGCTGCTGGGGGCCGGGGTGTGGCTGGGTACCACCTGCGTGGTGTGCGTGGTGGTGGGCATGCTGCTCTATGTGGCCGTGTTGCTGCTCCAGGGGCTTTCGGTGTTTGGATGGTTATGGGCAAGGAGGGGGAAGATGACATGAAGGTTTCCATTTTGATTTCCACCGGGGGCGGGGACGCCTCCAACTATCTGGAGGCGGTGGAGCGGGCCGGGGGCCAGGGCAGCGCCGTGTACCTGCCCCAGCCGGACCTGCGCTATGACGGC
>CABPXX010000102.1 GCA_902461475.1 uncultured Eubacteriales bacterium
CGGAGCGTCCCCGGAAGGGCGCTGGGTTCTACCGGGGAAATCGGAGAAGGGAACACTTTCTATCTAAGCTTGAAACTGTAAAAAAGTACGGTCAGCCGAAGCTGACCGTACTTTTTTTCTGGTTTAGAGATTAGCGACGGGTCTGCTTGCGCACCACCACGGCAGTGCTCAGCAGCAGCACGGTGGAGGCCAGGATGGCCACGTACACCAGCAGCATAGACTGGTCGCCAGTCTGAGGCACCTTCTCGGGCTCCTCAGTGGCCTGAGGCTTGTCGGTGGTCTCAGGAGTCTGGGAGGCCTCGGGCTTGTCGGTGGTCTCAGGAGCGCCGCCGGCGGTAAGGCCGTTCATGGCGTCGCTGAGGGCAGCCACAGCCTCGTTCACCACGGCCTGGTCGTCCTCGGAGAGGGTCTCGTCGGCCATGACAGCCTGGGCGTTGGCCAAAGCGGTACGGAACACGGCCACGGACTCGGCGGTGTAGCCCTCCAGGTTGATGCCTTCAGCCTTGGAGATCAGGTCCTCCAGAATGGACTTGTCCGCCTTATAGCGCTGGGCCAGAATGGCATTGAGCAGCTCCTCCTCCACGGGCCGGATATCTCCGTCCATGGCGTTTTCGTCGGCGAACACGTCCTTGGCCTCAGCCAGAGCGTCCACCAGCTGCTGCCAGTTATCGGCCATGTACTTGTCCACATGCTCCACCATGCCCTCGGCACGGGTGATGAGCAGCTCCAGCATGGCCTTATCGCCACGGGTAAAGCTGAGCATGTGCACGGCCTTGGTCAGGTTGGTCCAAGCGTCATCCACCTCCGTCTGGGTGGCGGCGGGGTTGTCCAGCACGGCCTTGGCCTGGTCCAGAGCCTTCTGGTAGAACTCTGCCACGGTGGGAATCAGATTGCTGGTGTCCTGAGCCAGGGCGTAGTCGTAGGTAGTTTGCAGCAGGGACTTGTCCGCAGACTGGTTGGCGGTCCACTTGGCGTACAGGGTGATGTCGGCGGTGACAGCGGCGTCAAAGTCGTAGGCGGTGGTGCAGTTCTCGTCGGTGTACCAGCCGGCGAAGGTGTAGCCCTCCATCACGGGAGCCTCGGGCTGAGCCACGGTCTGGCCATCGGCCACCACCACGGCCTCCACGTCGGAGCCGCCCATGGAGTTGAAGGTCACCTGGTGCTTGGCGGTGGGAGTCACGCCGTTGGCGTAGAACATCACGTCGTCCACCTGACCCACGAAGGAATTGGTCTCGGAGCCGATGCGGGCCACGGGAATGTTGAAGGAGGAGTAGGTGATGCCGGTCTTGCCCATGAACTGGGTGGTGGCGTTCTCGTCGGGGAGGAAGTAACCCACAGCGGCGATCTTCTCACCGTCCACCAGCAGGTAGGTCTTGTTGCCCTCGTTGGTGATGGTCAGCTCCACCCACTCATCGCAGGGCAGGTTGTAGTCGAACTCGTACTCGTACAGCTCACGGGCAAAGCCCAGCTTCCAGGTGCCGTCCTCGTTGGCGATGGCCTTGACGGTGGTCTCGCCGTAGGCAGCGTCAGCTTCCAGAATGATCTGCTCGCCGGAGTTGGAGGTGCTGGCCTTAAACAGCCGCATGGACACGGTGTTCTTGGGGCCCATGACGTCCAGACCGGTGGAGGCATAGGAGCTGTCCCCGGTGAGGGTCAGGGTGCCGTCGGTGAGGGAGGCACCGTTGAGGGTCAGGTCACGGTCGTTGCCAGAGCGGTCCTGGGTGTCGGTGAAGGAATACTGAGCGTACTCCTGAGTGCCCTCGGCCAGGTCGATGGTGTGATAGGGGTTGGTGTTGGGGGCAGCGCCCAGGGTGGCCACGTCAGCCTTCAGGGTGGTGTAGTCACGGTCCAGGCCGTTGCCGCCAGTGCCCCACATCTTGGTGCTCAGGTAGGGCAGGGCGTCCACAAAGCGGGTGTACAGGTCGGTCTCGTTGATGCCGGCGGCACGGGTGTCGATGTTGTCGTTCCAGATGGCGTAGCAGGCGCCCAACATCAGGGAAGAACCAGAGGGAATCATGGTACCGCCCATGTTCTCGGGCTCCCAAGAGTTGTACAGGTTCTGGGAATTCAGCCAGTCGCCATAGCCGCCCACGCTGCCGTTGCCGCTGGGCACCATGTACAGCTGGCCGTCGATGGTGTTGATCAGGCCGAAGCCCAGGTTGAACATCTGCTGGGGGTTGGCCCATCCGGTGTTCCAGATGTTCATCTGAGCCCCCTGAACGTGCTCGGGGCCGAACTTATAGCCCTCGCCGCCGTTCATAGAGGTCAAGCTGCCCCAGACCCGGACCTGACGATGCTTCACGTTCTCGATGTAGTCGATCATCTGAATGAGGAAGTTGCGGTAGGCGGGGTGGCTGGCATAGAACTCATCGGCGCCGATGTGCACGATGGTGTTCTCATCGAAGATGTCCTCGTCGATGTACTCGTCGTAGATCTCCTTGATGATGTCGATGCCTGCCTGCTTGCTGACATCCACATGGTCCACCCAGGGGTGGGCAGTGTCGATCTGGTGGAGCACCAGGTCGGGCTGCTTCAGGGTGTACATGATGTAGTTGGTGATGGACAGAGCGTGGGCGGGCACGTCCAGCTCGGGGATAATATCCACGCCCAGGGCACGGGAGTAGGCCATGAAGTCCTTGAACTCGGCCTTGGTGTAGTAGTAGTCCTTGGAGGTCAGGCCATCATCGGAGTACTCCAGGCGGTAGCCCTGGTAAGCCTGACGGATGCCATCCTCATCCTCGCCGGCCTTGTAGTAGTCCTCCATGAAGATGAGGTTGTCGCTCAGGTGCACATGGAAGCTGTTCATCTTGTACCAGGCCATGGTCTTGGAGATGGTCTTCAGAGTCTCCATGGAGGTGGGCTTACGGCCCACGTCCAGCATGAAGCCACGGTTCTCAAACTCGGGGTAGTCACAGGCGGTACCCTGGGCGATGGTCAGGTTACCGGACAGCTGCAGGGCCTGGAGCACAGAGCGGGTGCCCCAGTAGGCGCCGGTGGCGTCGTTGGCCTGGATGACCACCTGGTCGGTGACCACCATGTTGTAGGTCTCCTTGTCGAAGCCAGCCTGATCGTGGTACACCAGGCTGATGTCGCCGGCCTTGGGGGTGTCGTTGACGATGGGGAGGGTCAGGCCGAACAGGTCCTTCAGGTCGGCCTGGAGCTCCTTGGCCACGGAGGCGAAGGTGTCGTCGGCCACGATGCGGCTGTCGGCGGTGATGGCATAGGTCAGACCCTTCTGGTCGGCAGCGGAGTACCACTGGGCCAGCTCAGGCACCACGGCGGGCTTGGCGTTGCCCTCGTTGGCGGAGTTGACGCCGGGGATGTCCAGCTCCACAGTGGCAGAGCCACAGGTGGTGGTGTCGTTCTTGTCACGCACAGTGACGGAGATCTCCACGGTGGTATCCACCAGGGGGGTGTGGATGGCGCCGGAGGGATCCACCACCCGCTCATAGTTGCAGCCCCAGGTGGCGGTGTACTTCTCGGGCACCTCGCCGGTCATGACCACCTTGCCGTCCTGAATCTGGATGCTCTGGGCCAGAGTCTCAGCGGTGTTGGCGGGGGTGACCACGATCTCAGACTCCTCCTGGTACACCTCAAACTCATACATAGCCACGTTGTTCCAGTAGGTGCTGCTGTACTTCTCCACCCAAACCCGGACATAGCGGGCCTCTACGGGGGCATCGAAGTTCACGGTCTGGATGGGAGCGCCGCTGGTCAGCTTGCCCTCAAAGGTCTTCTGGGTGGTCCACTGCTCACCGTCCATGGAGGTCTGCACATACCACTTGTCGGGGTTGTTGCTCTCCCAGTAGAGAATGACGCTGCCCACCATGTAGGTGTTGCCCAGGTTGTAGGTGATGGTGGGGTTCTTCACGCCGATGTCGGTGGCCCAACGGGAGCTCTTGGAGGTCTTGTCGCCGTCACGAGCCTTGTCAGCGGTGAAGGAGGTGCCGCTCTCCACGTTGGTGGCGGAGGCGATCACGCCGTTCTGACGAGCGATGTTGGTGCCCTCGGGGAGCTTCACCACATCGCTGCCAGCATCCTCGGGCATGTGGCCGTACACCTCAAACTCCCGCACACCCACGTTGTACCAGTTGGACACAGCCTCGCCGTACTTGGTCACACGCAGACGCACATACTGAGCGGTGACAGCCTCAGCCAGTTGGTGCTCGGGCTCCAGAGTACCATCGGCAGACTCCACAAACACCTGCTGGGTCCAGTCGGTGCCGTTGGTGGAGGTCTCGATGTAGTAGGTCTGGATGTTGGTCTTTTCCCAGAACACCTTGAAGCCGGTGATGGTGCGCTCCTCGCCCAGGTTCAGCTGGAGCCAGCGCTCGGTGGTACCCTTTCCATCGTTGTTGGTACCCCAGCGGGAGGCCTCATCATAGTTGCCATCGATGGTGGCGGAGGGGGGGAACGTGTCGGTCTCGGTGTCGGAGGCAGTGGCCACCACGCCGCTCAGGCGAGCCAGGTTGCCGATGACGGGGACGATCTCGTCGTTGCCGTACACCTCGAACTCACGCACGCCCACGTTCCACCAATTGGCCACAGCCTGGCCGTACTTGGTGACGCTCAGACGCACATAGCGGGCCGCCACAGCGTTCTCCAGCTGGTGCTCCACCTCACGGGCGGCAGCAGCGCCGGTGACCACCACCTGCTGGGTCCACTCAGAGCCATCGGTGGAGGTCTCAATGGTGTAGTCCTCGATGTTGGTCTTCTCCCAGAATACCTTAAAGCTGTCGATGGAGTACCGAGCACCCAGGTCCAGCTGGAGCCAGCGCTGGGTGGAACCCTTGCCATCATTGTTAGTACCCCAGCGGGAGGTATCCTCATAGTTGCCGTCGATGGTGGCAGAGGGGGGGAACCTGTCGGTCTCGGTGTCGGAGGCGGTGGCTACCACGCCGTCCAGACGGGCCAGATTCACATTGTCCGCCTTGGGTTGAGCTGCCGCCGATGCGGCCAGACCGCTGGTGAGCATCACAGCTGCCAACAGTGCGGCCAGTCCGCGCTTCAGGAACTTCTTCATACGTTACACCTCTTCCTTCTTGTCTTCTCTTGTACTTAGGGCAAGTTTCGCCGGATGTTTCCGCCCAAAAAAGAACAACCACACGCCCACTGCCTCAACCTGAACAACCCATCGTCCATTCCCCTCACCGAAGCAGTGGCACATGTGGTTATGCCTGATCGAACAGTAACATCCCAATAGCCGACGATGCGCCCACGTTGTGCAATGGGAGTACCGTTGGCTGTGTGCCGAATCTATTGCCTTTATAGCTATGATAACAGACCAATTTTCACCTGTCCACGAACAGAACAGACAAACTCGACCAGGAAAAACTATGCAATCTACACAACATCGCCAGTTGCTTCCCCGGTTTCGTACCGAATTCCGTACAATTCTCACGAATTCTGTAATAATTTTTATTAAAAAATAAAACTGCTGAGAAGCGAATGCACGCTTCTCAGCAGTTTTTTGCAGGAAACTGGAACCAATGGGGTACGTTAGCGCTGACGGCGGCGATTTACCACAACGGCGCCGCCCAACAGGGCCAGAGAGGCGGCCAGAGTCACCACGTAGAGGGTGACGGTGGCGTCGTCGCCGGTCTGAGGCACGTTCTCAGGCTTTTGGGTGACCTGAGGCTTGTCGGTGACCCCCGGGGCGGGGGTAGGCGTCACCTGGGGCTGTTCGCCCTGGACGGTGAGGGTGGCGGTGCAGGTGACCCCGTTCTCCTGGTAGGTGACGGTGACGGTGTCGCCGGCGGCCTCAAAGTCGGAGACGGTGGCCTGCGTGGTGACGTCCCGGGTGTAGCCGGAGTCATAGGTGGCGGGGACGGTGAGGTCC
>CABPXX010000103.1 GCA_902461475.1 uncultured Eubacteriales bacterium
GGCTCGACGGGAGGGAAGCCAGGCGGAGAGGAGCACGGTCACCACGCCCAGCACCACCGCCACCAGAACACCCACCCAGGACACGTGGAGTCTCATGGCTACGCCTCCACTCATGCTGGAGGTGGTGAAGAGTGTTCCGATGAAGTGCAGGGTGATTCCGATGCCCAGAATGCCGGACAGAATCCCCAACGGGACGCCAATGGCGCTGAGGACCAGGGCCTCAAAGCGCACCATGTTCCGCATCTGCTTTTTGGTGGCGCCCAGAGAGGAGAGCAGGCCGAACTGCCGAGTGCGCTCGGACACCGAGATGGCAAAGGCGTTGTAGATGAGCACCACCGAGGCGACAATGATGATGACCATGACAATGGCGGCCAGGCGGTAAAGCACCGTATAAAACGTATCATATCTGGATACGCCGGAGTACATCAGCACATTGCCGTTGTCTTCGTCCAAATTATGAGCCTGTTGGAAGTCGTAGGCCTGGGAGATGTCCTCCATGGCCAGGTAGACGTCGCAGGTGGTATCCTCGGCCAGATTGGAGTCGGCCACGGTGAAGGCGGGGTATCCAGGGGAGGAGTAGGAGTACAGGCCCCACCAGTTGCAGATGCCCACCACGGTGTAGGTGCGGGTCTCCCGTACTTCCAGGGTCTCCCCGTCATCGTAGTTGTAGGGGTTCTGTTCCCCCAGGGCAAAGCCTTGGCTCATCCGCTGGCCCAGTCCCAGGGTGATGGTGTCCCCCAGCTGGTAGTATTGGGTGGACGCATCCAGGAAGGACTGGAAGAGGACGATCTCATTGGAAGCGGTGGGCATACGGCCCTGGGAGAGGCGGAGGGGGAGTAGGTCGGTGCCCTGGGGGGACAGACCCAGCACATAGAGGTAGGGCATGTAGTCATCCAGGTTGGTGCCCGACTCTGCATAGCCTAGGTGCTGCAAATAGACGGCTTCCGCCACGCCGTCGGCCTGGGACAGCTCCTGATACTGGCGGTACGTGGTGTCCTTCTGGCCCAAATGCCAGCTGCCGGAGGAATACACACTGTCGTCCAGTATAAACTGCTGGAAGCTGGTGGTGAAGGTGGTCACGGCACACAGCATGGCAGTGGACAGAATGATGCCAATGATGGTGACAATGGTGCGGGTGCGGTTTTGCTTGAGGGCCTGGAGGGTGACCTTGTGCAGCACATTCATGGACGAATCACCTCGTCCCGCACGATTTTGCCGTCCTCAATGGCGATGACCCGGTCGGCTTGGAGGGCCAGCTGTTCATCGTGGGTGATGACAATGAGGGTCTGGTGATAGGTGCGGTTGGACAGCCGCAGCAGCTCCACGATCTCCTGGCTGTTTTTGGAGTCCAGATTTCCCGTGGGCTCATCGGCCAGCACCACTGCCGGGGCGTTCATCAGGGCCCGACCGATGGACACCCGCTGCTGCTGGCCGCCGGAGAGCTGATTGGGCAGGTGCCGCTCCCGGCCCCGCAGCCCTAAAGTGTCCAGCAGGTCTCCCAGCCGCTTTTGGTTCACCTTCTGCCCGTCCAGCTGGACGGGGAGGGTCATATTCTCCACCACGTCCAGCACGGGGATGAGGTTGTAAAACTGGTAAATGAGCCCCACCTGACGGCGGCGGAAGATGGCCAGCTTCTCCTCGTTTTGGGCGTACACGTCGCAGCCGTCCACATACACCTTGCCGCTGGTGGGTTTGTCCACACCACCCAGCAGGTGCAGCAGGGTGGACTTGCCCGACCCGGAGGGGCCGGTGATGGCCACAAATTCCCCTCGATTCACGGAAAACGACACGTCATCCAGGGCTTTCACCTGATTTTCCCCGGTGCCGTAGGTTGTGCACAAATGCTCCACACGAAGCAGTTCCATGTTCATTCCTCCTTTGGAATTGTGGCTACATCCTACCACACCTAGGTGACAGGGCCGTGACTTTCAAGTGACAGATTCGTCACAAAAGGGACCGCCCATCAGACGGTCCCCTTGTAAAAGTGTAACACGAATTGTGCCCCCTGGGGGGTGCGGTTGCGGGCCTGGATGGTGCCTCCCTGCCCGGTGACAATGCGCTGGGTCAGGGACAGGCCGATGCCAAAGCCGTGGGAGGTGCGGGAGGCGCCCCGGTAGAACCGCTCAAAAAGGTGGGGCAGGTCCTGGGGGTCGATGCCCGGCCCGGTGTCCTCCACCACCAGTTCACTAAATAGGGCATTTTCCCGCCCTCGCACCGTGATACTTCCCCCGGCGGGGGTGTGCTCCATGGCGTTTTTGATGAGGTTGCCTACCCCTTCCGCCGTCCAGTGTACGTCTCCAGTGAAGGAGCCGGAGCAGTCCACCGAAAAGGTCTGTTCCCGCAGTTCCATGGGGATGAGGAAGGGGGCGGCGGCTTGGCGCACCACCTCTTCCAGAGGGACGGTGTCCGAGCGGAAGGGAATGGTGCCCGCCTCCAGCTTAGAGAGTTTCAGAAGGGTGGTCACCAGCCAGTCCATCTGGCTCAGTAACTGGGCCAGCTCCCGGCACAGTTTGGCCCGCCGCTGGGGGGGGAGGTCCTCTTTGTACAGCAGCTCCGCCACCAGATTCATGGAGGTGAGGGGGGTGCGCAGCTGATGGGACAGGTCGGCCAGGGAGTTGGCCAGGTACACCTTGTCTGCTTGCAGGGCCTGCTGCTGTTCCCGCAGCCGCACCGTCATCTTGTGGATTTCACTGCGGAGAATGCCCAGTTCTCCCTCGCTGTATTCCTCTACTCCCAGGTGCTCCTCCCCGTGGAGGATGCGGTTGAGGGTCTGGGAGAGCTGGGCCAGTTCCCGGTCGGTGCGGGCGGTGTTCCACTCCGCCAAGCCCCAAAAGCCCAGGCACAGGGGGAGGAGGAGCAGCCCCTGGACTCCGCCCAGGTACCACCCGAACCCGGTGGCAGCCCCGGTGAGGGCCAGGTACAGCAGCCGGGTGACGGTCTTGTGCTCCAAAGGACTCACCTCATTTCTGCCTTATAGCCCAGACCCCGCACCGTTTTGATGAGGGTGGGGCTTTGGGGGTCGTCCTCGATTTTCTCCCGCAGCCGCTTGATGTACACCGTCAGGGTGTTGTCGTTGACAAAGTCCCCGGCGATGTCCCAGATGCCCTCCAGCAACTGGCTTCGGGTGAGCACGGCTCCGGGGTGGTTGAGAAACATGAGCAGAAGCCGATACTCCAGGGCGGACAGGTTCAGGTCCCGGCCATCCTTGGTGGCGGTGCCCCGCACCGTGTCCACTTCCACCCGGCCCAGGCGCACCAGCCCGCCGCTGCTGCCCGTGCGCCGCAGCACGTTTTTGATGCGCATGAGCAGTTCCCGAGGGCGGAAGGGCTTGGGGATGTAGTCGTCCGCTCCCACCTCGAACCCGGTGACGGTGCTGTACTCGTCCCCGGAGGCGGTGAGGAAAATCACCGGAAGGTGGTACAGGGCCTTCACCGCCGAGCACACCGCAAAGCCGTTGCCGTCGGAGAGGGAGATGTCCAGCAGCACCAGGTCGAACTGCTCTTGTTCCAGCCGCTCCAGGGCTGCTGCCTGGCCCGATGCGCAGCTCACCCGGAAACCCTCCCCCTCCAGATACTCGGTGAGGTTGTCCACAATGTGTTTGTCTTCTTCCACTAAGAGAATGGATTGCATAGTTTCCCCCGCCTTGTGGAATCCACCCCGCGGTACTGGGTGGAATGTGCGTCCTCCTCTGTTCGGCCCTTGGACGGGTGGGGTCACATAGATGGCATGGAATTTCCACAGAATGCACCTGCTTCTGTGTAACATTATGCTTCTATCGCCAGGGCCTTACCCTGGTGTGCAACTGTTCCCAGTTGCCGAAGACAAACGGGGTTGGCCCCCGGGGGGCGGGACCGCCGCTTCTCCAGAGTAGGCCCGGAGGTGGAAACCACCCAGTCATAGGGCCAGTTGCCATGGTGGCTTGGTGTGGTGGCAGAGACAGGGGCCACAGCAAGGGTGACGGGCCGAACACCAGCTTGACGCATTGACAGCATCGTACCCCAAGGGAGGTACCTAGGGGGGAAACGCCCTAGGCGGGTTTTGGTGACTTTTGCCCGAACAAAAGTCACCCCAGCGGAGCGTCCCCGGCTGGGGCGCTGGTTTCCACCGGAGAAATCGGAGAAGGGAGGGCTTTCAGGGTACGGAAATGGGGCATAGGGCGTATCCCCTATTGACACAGTAGGAAAATTGTCATAGAATTAAACCACTGTTTGAAAACAAAGGGAGAAGAACCTATGATTGAGTTAAAACATATCACGAAACGCTTCCCCACCGCCGAAGGAGAGTTCACTGCCCTGAACGATGTGTCCCTGACCATTGGAGATGGGGATATCTTCGGTATCGTGGGCATGAGCGGGGCGGGCAAGTCCACCCTGGTGCGCTGCCTGAACCTGCTGGAGCGGCCCAGTGAGGGCCAGGTGGTCATTGACGGGGAGGACCTGTGTGCCATGTCCACCAAGGAGCTGACTCGCCGCCGCCGCTCCATCAGCATGATTTTCCAGCACTTTAACCTGCTCATGCAGCGCACCTGCCTGGATAACATCTGCTTCCCCATGGAGATTGCAGGGAAGAAGGGCCCGGAGGTGAAGAAAAAGGCCCGGGAGCTGCTGGACATTGTGGGCCTGCCCGACAAGGCAGACGCCTACCCCGCCCAGCTCTCCGGCGGTCAGAAGCAGCGCATCGCCATCGCCCGGGCCCTGGCCTCTGACCCCAAAATTCTGCTGTGTGACGAGGCCACTTCCGCCCTGGACCCCAAGACTACCCGGGACATTTTGCGCCTCATCCAGGACATCAACCGCCGTTTGGGTATCACCGTGGTCATCATCACCCACGAGATGGGGGTTATCGAGGAGATCTGCTCCCACGTGGCCATTCTGGACCACGGCGTGCTCCAGGAGACGGGGACGGTGGAGGAGACCTTCTCCAACCCCAAGACCGAGGCGGGACGCCGTCTGGTGTACCCCGACGGGGTCATCATCGACCAGCTGCCTGCGGCCAACGTCATCCGCATCGCCTTCAACGGCAGCTCCTCCTATGAGCCCCTCATCGCCTCCCTGGCCATGGACTGCCAGGTGAAGGTGAATATCCTGGGTGCCGACACCCGCAATGTGGACGGCAAGGCCTTCGGCACCATGCTGTTGGGCCTGCCTGAAAACGCAGAGGAGCGGGAGCGGGCCATCCAGTACATCAAGAATCAACCCAATGTGACCATGGAGGAGGTGCACGACTATCATGGATAAATTTATAGCCGATTTGACCCAGGTGTTCACCAATGAGAAGTACCTCCATGAGTTTCTCACTGGTACCTGGGAGACCCTGTACTCCACGATCTTAGCCACCCTGGTGGCCTATGTGCTGGGCCTGATTCTGGGGGTTCTGCTGGTGGCAGGAGAGGAGAACGGCATTTTACCGCTGCCTCGCCCGGTGATGAAGCTGCTCAACGTGGTCATCAACGTGCTCCGCTCGGTGCCCTTCCTCATCCTCATGATCATTGTGCTCCCCCTGAGCGCCGTTCTGGTGGGCACCCAGATTGGCACCATTGCCTCCATTCCCCCCTTGGTGATTGCCTCTGCGCCGTTTGTGGCCCGTCTAGTGGAGGCTTCCATGCGGGAGATGGACAAGGGCGTGCTGGAGGCCGCCCAGGCCATGGGATGCACCTCGTTCCAGATTATCTGGAAGGTGCTGCTTCCTGAGTGCCTTCCTTCCCTGATTTCCGGCTTCACCACCTCGTTTATTACCATTTTGAGCTATGGAGCTATGGCTGGCGCCATCGGCGGCGGCGGTCTAGGCAAAATC
>CABPXX010000104.1 GCA_902461475.1 uncultured Eubacteriales bacterium
TGTATCCGGCCCCGGCGTGGTACACCACGCCCTGAAGGCCGTGAAGGGCCAGCCCTTTGACGTGGTGGCGGAGACCATCAAGAAGACCGCCTTCCGGGTCACCCGCATGGGCCAGTTGGTGGCCCAGGAGGCCAGCAGCCGTCTGGGCGTGCCCTTTGGCATCGTGGACCTGTCTCTGGCTCCCACCCCCGCCATCGGGGACAGCGTGGCCCGCATCCTGGAGGAGATGGGCCTGGAGGTGTGCGGTACCCACGGCACCACCGCCGCGCTGGCCCTCTTGAACGACGCCGTGAAGAAGGGCGGCGTGATGGCCTCCTCCTCGGTGGGCGGCCTGTCCGGCGCCTTCATCCCGGTCAGTGAGGACGAGGGCATGATCGCCGCCGCCCGCTCTGGGGCCCTGACCCTGGAGAAGCTGGAGGCTATGACCTGTGTGTGCTCCGTGGGCCTGGACATGATCGCCGTGCCCGGAGACACCACCGCCGCCACCATCTCCGCCATCATCGCCGACGAGGCGGCCATCGGTATGATCAACCAGAAGACCACCGCCGTGCGTATCATCCCCGCCCCCGGCATGAAGGTGGGGGACACCGTGGAGTTCGGCGGCCTGCTGGGCTCCGCTCCGGTGATGCCCTGCCACACCGGCTCCGCGGGGGGGGTTTTGGCCCCCGGGGGGCGCCCACCACAGGCCATGCACAGCCTGAAAAACTAATACATCTGCCCCGGCGCGATTGCGCCGGGGCGTTTCCTGTCTTGTGGAGAGAGGGAGGATGGGTGTATCATAAACGAGAGAGGAGGGACAGCCCGAGAAGAGGAACATACAGCAGCGGTGGAAGGATTTTCGCCCCCGGGAGCTGGCCAAAGTCGCCGCCACCATGTTCCTGGTGGCCCTGGCCGCCTTCGGAGCGGGGCGGGGCCTGTGGTGGGCCATTGGGCTGAACCTGGTGGTGCCCTTTGTGCTGGTATACCTCATGAGCTCCAGATTTACCCCCAAGGCCTACTTTGTATATAGCATGGAGTTTGTCTTCCTCCAACTGGTGCCCATAGAGCCCCAGCAGCTGCCCATCCAGCTGTTGGCCCTGGGCTGTGGGCTGGTGGTGGTGACGGCGGCTCTGTGGATGTATTCCATCATCCGGCGGCGCCGCCACTTCGGCACCGTGCGCAAGGGGATTCACAACCTGTGCGTGCAGATGAAGACCTTGGCCTGTGGCGGGGACGTGACTCCGTTGCGCCACGCCCTGGAGCCCCTGATCGTCCACATGAACCAGGTGATCTATGACAGCCGAGGCTACACCTATCTGGCCAACGGGTATGGAAAGCGCTACTATCTGTTCATGGTGCTCTTCCAGCGCTGTATCTACTTCACCCAGCACTTTGTGTCTCTGGGGACCCTGCCCCCCTCCCAGGACCGCATGTACTTTGCCCGCCTGAGTAAGCTCTTTGACCGGGCGGAGTCCGTCATGGGCGGCCCCCTCCAGAGCCAGCTGCTGGAGTAGCTGGAGGCGCTGCGCCAAGGGCCGGGGCTGTCCGACCCGGCCCAAAACGAGGCCATGGGAGAGATTCTCCGGCTGTTTTCCGTGGCCCTCCGGGCCCTGGAGAACACCCGCCCTGCCCAGCCCCAGCGGCAGTGGAAGCTGCCCGACGACCAGCACAAGCTGCGAGGTCTGGGCAACATCTTCCGCCTGGACCAGTTCTCCACCCGGTTTGCCCTGCGGCTGTCGGTGGTGCTGAGCCTGGGCTTTGGATTTGTGTGGGTCACCGGGCTGGACGGGCTGGAGTACGCCTACTGGTATCCCATGACCACCTCCCTCATGCTTATGCCTTACGCCGAAGAGAGCCGCATGAAGATCGGCAACCGTATCCTGGGTACCATGGGCGGGGTGCTGGTGTCCATGTGCCTCATGAGCCTCTTTCACACCATGCCGGAGTACTTGGTCATTCTCATGGTGATGACCTGCTTTATGTACTACGCCCCGGTGACCTCCTGGACCATGACGGTGTACACCACCTGCTACGGTATGACCCTGGCCCACCTGCGCCTGGGGCTGCTGGAGGCCAGCGGGCTGCGCCTTGCCTATGTGGCCTTGGCAGCGGTGACTGCCACCTTGGCCAACCGCTTCTTGCTGCCCAACACCGCCGGACGGGAATTCAAGCAGAGCGTGAAGGAGCTGTTTGAGTTGGACCGCAGCTTTTTGCAGCAGGTGCGGGCCCTGTGTCAGGAGGGCACCCAGGATGGCAGCCAGATGTCCGACCGCCTGGTGCGCATCCACCTGTTGGAGGATCAGATTCAGGCCCACTTGAAGGGGATGAGCAGCGCAGAGCAGACCTATTATCGGCAGCTGCTCCCCATCAACCGGAAACTGGTGAGCGAATTGGAGCAGATTAACGCCTATCTGCGCTCTCGGCCCCAGCTGTTGTGCACCGCCTACAGCCAGGCGGCGGTGGAGGTGCTGGACAACCTGGAGGACGCCATCTTGCGGATCCAGCGCAGCTATACCGCCCGGGAGCTGGAGCCCTTCTTGCAGACGGACGCCTCCTTCCGCACCTTCGGGCGTTTGCAGGACAGCCTGTACTTCAATACCCTGGCGGTGAACTGTATGCAGACCTTACAGGAGATGCACGAGCTGGCCGATCAGCCTCCGACATAAGCGAGAAGCCCCTCTCGGCGATGCCGAGAGGGGCTTATGTTATGCTTGTGTGGGTAATTTGGCGGACAGCGCCGAAAAATAATCATAGTAGGGCTTGAGAAAGATGAAATCCTCGATGAGCTGATGGGCCAGCTGGGGGGTGTACAGCAGTTCGCACAACTCCTCCTCGTGGGACACAGACAGGGACTTCTTGTTAAACCAGGCGCTGAGCTCTGCCTCAGGGCAGGGCTTGGGGCGGCGGTACTCCGGGCCCTCCAGGGCGAAGCGGTCCTGCCGCTTCAGGGTGCGTTCCAGCTTCAGCAGGGGCTTGGGGTCTCGGAGAATCTCCTGGCGGTGGCACTCCATGAGGGAGGCCTTGGCGCACCAGAAGCCCATGCCGCAGCTCCAGCCGTCGGGGGTGAGTTCAAACCACAGAGCGGGGTGGGAGCCCAGGGCGGAGTCATCCCCCCGGATGAGGGTAAACCACAGATGGTCCTTGTAGGGGCCACGGCCGTGGAGCCGCCGGGCGTCCCGGTAGATGCGGGCCACCTTCAGATTCCACGGCTCCTGGGGGAACTTCTCCGCCAGGGCCAGCTGGGCCTGACGGCCCAGGTCCTGCATGGGGCGATAGAGGGTATTGAGGTACACATCCTTGTGGGCCTCAAACCAGCTGTGCTCGTTTTGGAACCGAATGCCCCACATAAATTCCACCGTCTCCGGGGTAAAGCCTTGAAACTGATCTCTCACGGTGGTTATGCTCCTTCATTGGGGGCCTGAGTGGGTGCAGGCGTGGGGGTGGGCTTGGGCGTAGGGGCCGGAGTGGGGTCCGGCTTGTTGGCGTCGGTGCCCTCGCCCCAGGGGCCGGAGTCGGCGGGATTGTAGAGAATCACCTTGTCCCGCTTGGAGTAGCGGCTGGTGTTCTCGAAGGTGCGGGAGAGAAGCTTGCCGTTGGCGTCGTACACGCAGCAGTACACATCCACCACCTTGCCGGTGTAGGGGGTGGTCTTTACCTTGGTGGTGCCACGGGGGATGGAGGAGTCCGCCTCATAGACGGTGGTGTACTCGGTGGTGGAGCGGGTGTACCGCTCGGTCTTCACATAAGTGCCGCTGGGGTTGGTACCGTAGATCTGGACGGTGAGCTTACCGCCGGAGACATAGGACACCAGCTTGATGGGAAAGTCGGTGTTGTTGCGGAACTTAAAGTCCAGGCTGGGGTAGTACACGGTGGCGTCCAGGCCGTCGGGCACATAGCCTACGGTAAAGGCGTGGTTGGCCCGGTGGACGATATCCAGGTTGGCGTACACCGCGCAGTAGTAGATGGCAGAGGACACCTGGCACACGCCGCCGCCGTCCATGGTGACGGTCTGGCCGTTCTGATAGCCGGTGGAGGACTTGTAGCCGTTGGCCTGGGAGGGGTCCCCGATGGTGCCCAGGTAGGAGAAGGTCTCACCGGGCATGAGGATTTTGCCGTTGCAGGAGGAGGCGGCCAGAGCCACATTATAGGAGCGGCTGGCCACGCCGTCCAGGTAACTGGTGTTGCTGGACAGCAGGTCCTGGTACAGCAGGGAGGCGGCCTGGCTCAAATCTGGCTGGGTGATGGTGACGGGGATGGAACAGGTCTCCCCGGGCTTGGTCTGTTCAATGATGCCCTGGGCCTCTTCCGGGTCGATGGAGCAGCCCATGACCATGGGGGTCAGGTTGCCGTTGGCGTCCTGGGTGGGGGCCTTGGGCTCCTGATAGACCAGCTCGCTGAGAATCTCCCCGGTGAGCCCGCCTCCTTCACTGGGCTTGGACTCCACGGTCAGGGAGGTCTCTCCGGTGGCCAGGGCGTTGGAGATCTGCTCCAGCAGGGCGTCCTTGTCCACCTCGGCCCCGTCGGTGCCCATGGTGACTTTGAGAGAGTTATCCCCCAGCTTGTAGGTGAAGTCCACCGGATCCTTGTGCATGGCCTCGGCAATCTGGTCGATGTACTCCTTCACCTGCTTCTCTCCCCCGGGCGTGAAGGAGGAGGAGGACAGGGACAGGGGGTCCGGGTCGCTGCCCGCACCCAGCCAGGCCAGGCCCAGGGAGAAGAAGCTCCGGGACTTCTTTTCCTCCATGCCGTACTCCACGGCGGCCTGGGGGTCCACATCCAGCAGAGAGCCGGAGATGGTCACCTTTTGGTCCTCCCCGTAGTTCAGGGTCAGCTCCAGGGTGTCCAGGTGCTCCTTTATGGAACTGGTCATATACTCCACCGCGGCATCCTGGGTCAGTCCGCCCAGGTCCAGGGTGACGGTCTGTGTGTTATTCTGGGCAATGGTGCCGGGGAGCAAACGGCCGTTGCCGCTGACCCAGGCGCACAGCCCGCAATAGGCTCCCGCCAGCACCAACACCGCAGCGCCGGCCACAATCCCGGCGATGATAGGGGGCGTGAGCTTTTTCTTGGAACGAACGTGCTCCATAGATCTTCCTCCAAATGTTGTTATCTGTAAGAGATGCCAGGAATTGACAAGAATGGAATCCACTTGCACCTTGGATATTGTAACACCAACCGGTGGCTGGTACAAGAACAATTCGGTTAAAAAGATTTACAATTTGTCATCGTTTTTGGTGGCTATTTACACCGGAGGAAAAGATGTATATAATGTGGGTGACAAGCAACCGGGCGGCAGGGGCCGTCTGGACGGAAAGGAATCTCAGGTATGAATGGTTCGTACAGCTATGGACAGGGGGGCGGGTACCACTATAACCCCAACCCCAAACGGCCCAGACGGGACGGAGACTGGGGGGACTGGCTGGGCATTGTGGTGCTCTTCCTTCTCCCCTTTGGCATCACCCAGGTCATCGCCGTGGTGTGGCTTGTGAGCAAGCTTCGGAATATGACCCGTCAGCAGGCCCAAAACTACGCCTTCCAGGCCAGACAGGCGGCGGAATTTGTCAAGGGAAAGGCGGGAGCGGCCTTTGGCGGCCAGACTCCGGTGAAACGAAAGGGTTTGGCCCCCGGCACCGTGAAAATGGTGGTGGGCGGCGTCATGGCCGGGATTTTCGCTCTGGGCACCATAGCTCAGCTGGCCACCTTTGTGGAGAGTCTGCTGTACGGCTTCTTTTTCAGCGACGAGCTGGTCAACGTGTTTGTCATGCTGGCGGGCTTTGGCGTGGGCCTGGGTATGCTCCTCTCCGGTTCC
>CABPXX010000105.1 GCA_902461475.1 uncultured Eubacteriales bacterium
AGGTTGATGAGAACAACGTGCCCCAGACTGGCGACTCCGCTCAGGTGATGGTGTACGTGGTGGCTCTGGCTGCCGCTGTGTGCCTGCTGTCTGGTGCCACTGTTGTGGCCCGCAAGAACCGCGGCTAATCTCCCAGTTTCACAAAAAAGTACGGTCAGCGTAAGCTGACCGTACTTTTTTGTCCATAGAGAAGGGGGTTAATTTAAGGCAGAGGCCGGAACACGCTGTTCCTTCTGTCTGGCCTTGGCGTTCATCACCAGCATTTGCAGCCGGTTTTCCACGTTGGCAAAGCTCACGTCCGGGTCATAGTCCAGGGTGAGAATATGAATGTCCGGGTACATCTCCTTGAGGCGCTTGGCAATGCCTCGGCCCACCACGTGGTTGGGCAGGCATCCGAAGGGCTGCAAGATCACAAAGAACTTGCACCCGTGCTGGGCGTGGTGGAGAATCTCTCCGGGGATGAGGACCCCCTCTCCGGCGTCGAAGGTGTGGTGGATGATGGGGTCGCTGTCCCGCACCAGGTCCTGCATCCGGCAGGCGGGCTCATAGAGGGGGTGGGCCTTGGCGATGGAGTCGGTGAGATTGTGGGCCAAGTCAAAGACCTGGTTGGCGGTGTGGTACCATACCTTGTCCTTGGCGCGGCCTTTCAGGTGGTACTCCCGGTTTTGGCTGTCCTTGTAGAAGTAGGTCTTGCGGATGACGTCGGTCATACGGGCCTCGATGATCGCAAACCCGTTTTGCTCCAGGTACTGCTCGATGTCGTGGTTGGCGCCGGGGTGGAAGTTGAGGAGGTACTCTCCCACAATGAGCACCCGGAGCTTGGGGGGGAGCGGTCATATGGGATCTGGTTCATGATCTCAATGGCCTTCCGGAATCCCTTCTTGGCTCCGGAGATGCCCGAGCGCTCCATGCCCTCCATCACCTGGTCCATAGCTGCCTCAAAGGCCCGGTCGGCGCTGCCCGGCTCCAGCTCGTAGGGGCGAATTTTGCGCAGCAGATCCTCCAGTACGTCGATCATGGGCAGGCCGAAGGCGATGCGGATGGAGGTGAGGAGGTTCATACGGAACCCCGGGTGGAGGTTGTGGTAGTCCACGTCGTCGTTGGTCAAAATGGGCACGTTCTGGAACCCGGCGTCGTCCAGGGCCTTGCGCAGCAGGGCGGAGTAGTGGGTTAGACGGCAGTCGCCGATGTACTTGCCCATGGCGATGGCCACGTGGTCGGTGTCGTATTTCCCGCTTCTCAGGGCGGCCAGGGCTTCGCCGATGACAATCTGGGCGGGGAAGCAGATGTCGTTGTGCACGTACTGCTTGCCCAGGCGGATGGCCTCCTCCCGGCCTATCTCCAGGGGAACGGCCCGCAGCCCCTGGCCCGCAAAGGCCGCCGCCATGAGGCGGGAGAAGGCGTGGGAGGTGTTGGGCACCAGCACCGTGTCCTGCTGGCGGTTCTCCTTGGTGAACTTCACCGGATAGGGGTCAGACAGGGGATGGACAGTGAGGGCCCGGTTCTGCTCCCGGCCCATGGCTACCGTCTCCAGGAAGGAGCGGATGCGGATTTGCAGGGGTCCCTGGATGTCACTCTCGTCCAGCTTGAGCACCAGGGGCGTCTTGCCGGACAGCTCCTTCATCATGCGGATGATCTCATCAGACAGGTAGGCGTCGTGGCCGCAGCCGAAGCTGACGATCTGCACATACTCCAGGTGGGGATTCTCTGCGGCCAGAATGGCGGAGGAGAGCATCCGGGCGTGGAAGTTGTTTACCACGTCCAGGCGGCTGTGGCTCAGGTCCACCTCATGGGTCTGGGCCAGAGCGTCGGCGGTGAGCACCGGGATGCCCTCCCGGGTGAACAGGTCGGGGAGGTCGTGGTTGACCAGGGCGTCGTTCTGGTAGGGACGGGCGGCCAGCACCACCGCAAATTCGTTCTTGCGTGTCACGTCTTCCAGCACCCGCTGGCCCTCCTGTTGCAGCTGGGTGTGGAAGGAATTCTGGGCCTGGTCGGCGGCCTGGATGGCCTGACGGGTGAGGGCGGGGGAGACGTGAAAGGTCTCCTCCATGTACTGGGTCAGCTGGCGGTCCCGGTCCTGGTCGCTGTACCAGTGGAACAGGGGGGAGTCAAAGGGAATGCCCCACAGCTGCTCCGGGTTATCCGAGTTGCGCACCACAATGGGATACCCCTTCACCACGGCGCACATAGACTGACTGGTCTTCTCGGTGTTCTCCGAGGGGACGGTGGTGATGGAGGGCATAAAGATGCGGTCCACCTGCTGGTGGGCCAGGTTGCGCAGGTGCCAGTGGACCAGCTTGGCGGGGAAACACACGGTGTCCGAGGTCACCGCAGATAGGCCGCTCTCATACAGGGTTCGGTTGCTGGGGCTGGACAGCTTCACCCCAAAGCCCAGGGAGGCAAAGAAGGTGGTCCAGAAGGGGGCTGTCTCCCAGAAAAACAGCACCCGGGGCAGGCCTGAACAGGTCCAGTAAAAACGGACAGTGACAAAAGCCCCCCTGATGTAGGAAAATAGACTACATCAGGGGGTTTTGTCATGAAGAAACAAAATTACACACACGTTCAAATGCTTTTACCAGAGATCAAGGCCATGTTGGCAGAGGGGAAAACACAGCGGGAAGTCGCAGAATACTATGGCTTCCGGGATAAGCAGGTGGTAAAAAGACTACTTGAGCGTGAGCGCCGTAAAGAACGAAAACTGGAAGCCGGAATCCGCCCACGGCCGAAAGGACGGCCGAGAAAAGATGCTGCGCCAGGAGACGTTGTGGCAGAGCAGGCCTGTGAGATCCAACGGCTTCGCATGGAAAATAAACTACTGCGGGATTTTCTGCGCTTCACAGAAAGGAAGTGAGAGCAAAGGTAAAGTATCATATCATCTATCGTCACAGGACAGAGTATCCAGTGGCAGTCATGTGCAAATTCTTTGGAGTGTCCAGAAGCGGCTACTATGCTTTTGTCCATCGTCTGGGCAGGCCGGAACAGGACGCGGCTCTTGCGGAAGTGATTGCAAAG
This sequence comes from uncultured Eubacteriales bacterium, assembly GCA_902461475.1. Lineage (GTDB taxonomy): Bacteria > Bacillota > Clostridia > Oscillospirales > Oscillospiraceae > Enterenecus. The sequence continues at coordinate 3,013 of CABPXX010000105.1, forward strand.
CAACGGGAACGCAGTTTTCGCACCTACGGTTATCGGCGGATGTGGCTATGGCTGAAAAAACAGGATATTTTCTGCAATCCCAAAACTGTGCTGCGGATTATGAAGAAATATGATCTTCTCTCTGAGATACGCCGTCTCAGGAAATGGCAGCAGATGGGGCAGCAGGCACACAAATACAGGAATCTATTGAACAGGGACTTTCACGCAAGCAAGCCAAACAGCAAATGGGTAACGGACATCTCTTACATTCACACCAGGCAGGGCGTGCTGTACCTGTCCATGATCCGGGATCTCTATGACAATAGCATTGTGGCCTACAAAACCGGGACGGAACAAACGGTGAATCTGGTTCTGGACACCATTCGTCTGGCAATGAAGCAAGAGAAAGAGAAAGTCGCTGTGGAGCTGCAGCTCCACAGCGACCAAGGTGCTCAGTACGCCTCACAAGCGTATTTTGAGCTAACTCAAACATACGGCATTACACCGTCTATGTCAAGACGTGGAAACCCCTATGACAATGCAATGGCGGAGAATTTCTTCTCTATCCTCAAAACAGAATGTATTTACCGTCACAAACCGGCGACCTTTTCCGAAGCCAATGAGATGATTGACCGCTATATTTACTTCTACAACCATGAGCGCATCCAGTTAAAAACTGGAGAGGCGCCGCTGGCGCGACGCCTCTCCACTTAAAACTTAATCTTTCCTACTAAGGGCTCTTTTTTGTACTGTCCGCACAATCTGGGGCAGTTCAATTATGGTAGTGGGTGCTTTCTCGTAAATAAGAATACCGACCCCGTAACCATTAGGGGTTCGGATTTGCGTTCAATGGTGGAGGCGAGGGGAGTCGAACCCCTGTCCGAAAACCATTCCACAGGACTTTCTCCGGGTGCAGACGGTTATTTACATTCCCTTCCCACGCCGTGAATCGTCACACTGCGCAGGTTGGTAGAGTCATGATGCGTGGCACGGTCAACTCTTTCCGTACGCACGGGCACCACTAAGATGACGCCCCGGCCGGCTCGTGGTCCTTCCGGCAGGGACGGCCGCATTAAGCAGCGGCGAGAACGACGTTATCGTTGTTCTTTAATTTATAAGTTGCCCATTTTAAGGCGGCTGGGCGCCGCCACCCGCTTATCCTGCTTCCTAGTCCCCGTCGAAACCAGTACGCCCCCATAGAGCCTCCCGGCTGTGCCGGGAGGCGTGGGTGTTTCAATTAAAGGGTCTCGGGCTCGGGATACTCCACGCCGAAGGTCTCCACGGTGACCGCCTTCATGCGCTGGTCCTCCAGGGGCTTGTCGTTGTAGTCCCGCTTGGTGGACACGATGCCGTCGGCCACTTCCATGCCCTCGATGACCTTACCGAAGGCGGCGTAAGCGCCGTCCAGGTGGGGAGCCTTCTCCACCATGATGAAGAATTGGCTTCCGGCGGAGTCAGGCCGCATGGAGCGGGCCATGGACAGCACGCCACGGTCGTGGGCCAGATCGTTCTTGAAACGGTTCTGGGCAAACTCACCCTTGATGGAGTAGCCGGGGCCACCGATGCCGATGCCCTGGGGGTCGCCGCCCTGAATCATGAAGCCGGGAATGACACGGTGGAAAATGAGGCCGTTGTAGAAGCCCTTCTTCACCAGAGAGATGAAGTTGTTGACGGTGTTAGGAGCCACCTCAGGATACAGCTCGGCCTTCATGATGCCGCCGTTCTCCATTTCAAAGGTGACAATGGGATTTTGAGCCATGGGAATTTCCCCTTTCCGTATATTAATTTAATATGTCATTGGGTTGATACCCTAGGACCTGGCCTTATAGGCAGAGAATATCGAATGGACGAGAGATTTTTCTGTCAGACAAGGCGCTTTTACGAAGTCATACTTTGTGTATGACAAGGGAAAGCAACGCAGTCTGGCGGGAAAAGGTCCGTTCAGGCGATGTTTGATTGCTTATAATGACAGGTCCTCAATAACGTCCGCGGGAAACACGGTCCATCTCCCGCTTGGCGTCCCGCTTGGCGGCCGCCTCTCGCTTGTCATACAGTTTCTTGCCTCGGGCCACTGCCAGCTCCACCTTCACCCGGGGACCGGAGAGGTAGACCGACAGGGGAATGAGGGAGTACCCGTCCTGCTGAACCTTGGCGTGGAGCTTTAGAATCTCCCGCTTGTGCAACAGCAGCTTCCGGGTGCGCCGAGGGTCCTTATTAAAGATGTTGCCCTGTTCATAGGGGGAGACATGCATCCCGTGGAGGAACATCTCTCCGTCTTTGACAATGCAGAAGGAGTCCTTCAGGTTTACATTTCCCTTGCGGATGGACTTGACCTCCGTTCCGCACAGCTCAATGCCGGCTTCGTATTTGTCTTCAATGAAGTAGTCGTGAAAGGCCTTTCGGTTTGAGGCCAGCTGTTTCACCGATTGCTTTCCCACCCGGGACACCTCCTCTCTGGGCAGGGTAACAGTATACCACGGATTTGCCCACCCTGCAAGGGGGAGAAGGGGGGAGAAAGCGTAAAAAAAGACCGTTCTGTGCCGGGAATCCTTCCCCTTCCATTGACAAAATTATGGGGGAATGGTTAAGATAGAGGTAACAAGAGAGGAAGACGGCGGGAAGGGGCCGCCGCAGACCTGGAAAGGGGAATGGGTATGAACATTACCGAATTTGCAGCGTTGGCAGGAGTTTCCAAAACAGCGGTCAGCCGATACTTTAACAATGGTTACCTCAGCGCCGA
>CABPXX010000106.1 GCA_902461475.1 uncultured Eubacteriales bacterium
TATGCCTTTGGCCCCCCACCAGAGTCTCCGCCACGCACAGCAGAGCGTACACACAGCCCAGCCACCGCAATTTCAGTCCCAGTTGGATGTAGGTCATAGGCCCGCCACGCCACTGGCCCTTCTCATCCTTTTCCCGGTATTGAATGGCCAGGATTTTCTCTGCGCATCCGGTCATCATCCCCAGCAGGGCGGACATCCACATCCAGAACACCGTCCCCGGACCGCCGAAGAAGATGGCCGCCGCCACCCCCGCCACCGAGCCGGTGCCGATGGTGGCCGCCAAGGCCGTGGACAGAGCTTGCAGCTGAGTGACGCCCCCCTGCTCCGCCTTTTGCCGTTGAAACAGTGCCCCCACCGTGTGCTTCCACCACACTGGCAGACCGAAGATCTGGAAGAATCCTGTGCGCAGGGAGTAGTACAGCCCCACCGCCAGAAAGCCCACCAACAGCGGGCCGCCCCAAAGCACACCGCTGATTTGGGATAAAAAAGCCATGTCCACACACCTCCTATCCAAGAAGGTATGCGGACATGGTATCCATTATGAAATTAGTGATTACGCCACGCCACGTCTGTGGGACAGGTCGGCGTACCGCTCCACCGGGCGCTGCATGAGCCGGATGATGATAAACTGTACCGGAGCCATCACCGCAGCCTGCACCACACGGGCGCCCACCACGGCCCAGTAGGGATTGTCCGTGAGCATGTGTCCCCACAAAGCCGCCAGGAAGATTCCAATGACCACGTGGTTGAACACCAAGGCTAGGGCCAGCTGCCACCACTTTCTCCGCCCCTCTTTCAGGGCCATGCCCAGAGCCACACCGCGGAGGGCATTATTTAAGGTGTAGCCGGGAAAATAGGGCCCGATGGGAAAGAGGATGGCGCCCAGCAGGTCCGCTAAGGCTCCCATGACGCCGCCCCAGACCGGGCCAAACAGGGCGCCGCAAACCGCCAGAGGCACAAAGGCAAAGCTAAACTTGGTGATAGGGGTGGCGATGGAGAAGAAGCGGGACAGCACCACCTCCATGGCCAGCAAAACGGCCACTTGGGCCAAGATCAGAACCGAAAACTTTTTATTCATGACAAATCTCCCTTTTTCGACAATACACAGGTGCGAATCTCTCCCACAGAGTACAGAGAGCCCAGGGCGCACACCAGCCCGTCCTCTCCGGCTAGCTCTATGGCTCGCTCCACCCCCTGGGAAATGGAGGCAGCGGCATAGGCGGGGGCTCCATAGGCAGACAGCTCTCGGGCCAACGTCTCCGCGTCCAGAGCCCGGGGGCTGGGGGGCGTGATGGTAACAAAGGCCTGGGCCAGCGGGGCCACCAGCTCACACAGCCCCGCCCGGTCCTTATCCTCCAGCACTCCCATGAGGAGCACCGGGGTTTTTCCCGGGAAATAGCGTTTCAGGTTGTCCGCCACCGTGGCAGCGCACTGGGGGTTGTGTCCCCCGTCCACCACAAACCAGGGGTTACGGGACAGGACTTCAAATCGGCCGGGCCAGCGCACCCGCTCCAGCCCCTGGGCCAGAGCCTGGGGCGAGACGGGATACTTGGCGAAAATGGCCTCCAGGGTGGAGAGCACCACAGCGCCGTTGTGGTGCTGGTTGTCCCCCAGCAGAGGGACAAAGAGGGACTGCCCCTTCCAGCTCCACCACTGCCCCTCCGGGCTCTCCCGGTCCAGGACCACGTCCTGGGCACGGGCAATGGTGAGGGAAGCCCCATGGGCCTGACAGACCTCACGCACCACCTGAGTGACGCTCTCCTTTTGCTCATAGAGGACGACGGGACAGCGGTCCTTAATGACCGCCGCCTTCTCGGCGGCAATGGCCTCCACGGTATTGCCCAGCTGGGCGGTGTGGTCCAGGCCGATGTTGGTAATGACCACCGCCTGGGGGGCGGGGATGGCGTTGGTGGAGTCCAGGCGGCCACCCATTCCGGCCTCCAGCACCACGATGTCACAGCCCCGACGGAGGAAGAACTCCAGGGCCACACAGGTCACCAGCTCAAACTCAGTGGGATGCTCCTCCATCTGGTCGGCCAGCCCTCCCACCCAGGACGTGATGGCTGCCAGTTCATCTCCCGTAATCTCCTCCCCGTTCACCGTCATCCGATCTTCAAAGTGGTGGATGTAGGGAGAGGTGTACAAGCCCGTGGTATAGCCAGCAGCGGTGAGCACCGAGGCCAGCATAGCCGCCGTGGAGCCCTTACCGTTGGTGCCCACAATGTGAATAAACTGGAGCTTCTGCTCCGGGTTGCCCATGGCTGCCAGCAGCTGCCGGGTACGAGAAAGGCCGGGGCGGCTGCCCAGCCAGGAAAAGGAGTGGATATACTCCACTGCCTGTGCCCCTGTGGTCAGGGGCGGGTGTTTGTCCATAAAAATACCTCCTTTGCACGGGCAGCCCGGAAACGGGGACGCCGCACAAAGGAGGGACAATGGCTCCGCTATGCGGCAGCGGGATGCGGTGGGCACACTGCAAGCCTGGGGGGATCTCCCCTCGTGCTATTCGTCCGGCGGACAACTCCCCGTCCCGCCGGCACTGTCTCCCCCATCAAGGGAAGCACAACACGTGCGCACCTACTCTGCCTGTTTGACTGTCAGTATACTCCTATCCTGACGAAATTGCAAGAGAAAAAACCGACCCCCGCCCTGGGGGCGGGAGTCGGTGAAATGGCTCAGCGGTCGGAGACTTGGCTGTCAATGTGGGCGTCAATCTGGCGGGTGAACTCCAGCGCCGCATTGTGGCCCATCTTCTTGTTACGGTTGTTCATGGCCGCCACCTCCAGGATGACCGCCAGATTCCGTCCCGGCTTGACGGGGATGGTGAGGGTGGGCAGCTGCACGCCCATCAGCTCGGTAAAGAACTCGTCGGCACCCAGGCGGTCATACATGGCCCCGTCCTGCCAGTTCTCCAGCTTCACCAGCATGTCGATGTTGGTCTCGAATTTGACGGCGGACATACCGAACAGGCGGCGGACATCCACCACGCCAATGCCTCGCAGCTCCATATAGTGGCGGATGAGCTCGGGGGCGGTGCCCACCAGGCGGTTGTTGAAGCCCCGGCGAATCTCCACCGCATCGTCGGCAATGAGGCGGTGGCCACGCTTGATGAGCTCAATGGCGGTCTCGCTCTTGCCCACGCCGGACTCGCCCATGAGCAGCACGCCCTCGCCGTACACCTCCACCAGCACGCCGTGGCGGGTGATGGTGGGAGACAGGGCCACCCGCAGGTAGGCGATGAGGGTGCTCATGAAATCCGCCGTATTCTCCTTGGTACGCAGCAGAACCTGGTCGTACTTCTTGGCCGACTCCATGCACTCCGGGTACGGCTCCAGGCCCCGGGCGATGATCACCGCCGGGGTGTGATAGGAAAACAGCTGGTCAAAGCGCTCCATGCGCTCCTCTGCCGTGCGCTCCTGCAAGTAAGACCACTCCACCAGGCCCAGCAGCTGCATACGCTCCCGGTCAAAGTAGTCGAAATAACCCGTCATCTGGAGGCCGGGACGGTTCACGTCCTGGATGGAGATTTGGCGGTCCCGGTAGCCCTCCGGGCCGTACAGCACCTCAAGATGAAACTGGTCAATGATGGTGCCCAAACGAATGGTAGGCCCTTTTCCCATGATTTCACGCCCTTTCCTCGCGTTTTGTTCCTTTATTTTACCACAAAGCCCCAACGAAAAAAATACTTCTTTTTGAAAAATGCCCCTTGATTTTCTCTTAAGTTTCTGGTAAGATATCGTAGTTATCGTATGAATGTAATTCCAACCAGCGAGGAGGTTTGTAGATATGGCCAAATGTGAGTTTTGTGGTAAGGGCGTGAACTTCGGCATCCAGGTTTCTCACTCCCACCGCCGCTCCAACCGTCCCTGGAAGCCCAACGTCAAGCGCGTTAAGGCTGTGGTGGACGGCACCCCCAAGCACGTCTATGTGTGCACCCGCTGCCTCCGTTCCGGCAAGGTCACCCGTGCTGTGTAATTCCATACACTCATGACTCAAAGCCCTGTACCGCATGGTACAGGGCTTTCGTCGTTGTATGGGCAATGTGTCAGCGGGGATACATCTGGAGAAATTCCTTTTTCATCTGTTCCCAGGCCTCAATGAGCTTGTCGGTGGCTCCAAAGAACTCGTTGTCCCGGCCCTGGGTGTAGGTCACGCCAGACTCCCAGTCTCCCGTGTATACCACCGGGACATTCTCGATATGGTCATAGCAAAACACCGGGGACATAAAGTCCACCCATCTGCCCCCTCCTGCACATCCAAGAAGTTTTGAGGATAAAAAGCATAGCCCGGAGAGATGGTTCCATCTCTCCGGGCTATGTTTCATTCTGATATCAAAAGCTTTACAGCCAGATCTCTTCCAGTTCCAGCTCCGAGCGGCGCTCCCGCACCATGAGCTGGCCCAGAATTACATGGGGGTCCTTGCCCTCATAGAGCACCTGATAGGCGCCCTCAGCGATGGGCATTTCCACCCCCATCTTGTGGGCCAGCTGGCGGGCGGAGGCGGCGGCATAATAGCCCTCCACCACCGTGCCGTCCTTGCCACCCACGGCCTCGGCCACAGGAGTCCCCTTACCGATGGCGATGCCCGCCCGGCAGTTACGGGAGTGCATGGAGGTACAGGTTACAATGAGGTCGCCCAGGCCGGACAGCCCGGCGAAGGTCTCCTTGTTGGCCCCCATGGCCACACCCAGGCGGGCCATCTCGGTGAGGGCCCGGGTCATGATGAGGGCCTTAGTGTTGTCTCCGTAGCCCATTCCCACACAGCAACCGGTGCACAGGGCCACCACGTTTTTCAGGGCCGCCCCGATCTCCACCCCCAGAATGTCCGGGGAGGTGTACAGGCGCATGTTGCGGTTCATGAAGATGTCCTGAGCCAGCAGCGCTGCCTCCTTGTTCTCCGAGGCCACCACCACACCCGTGGGCAGCCCACGGGCCACCTCTTCGGCGTGAGATGGGCCGGAGAGCACCACCACAGGGCAGTTGGGAATCTCCTCCTCAATGACCTGGTGGAGCAGCAGACAGCTGTCTTTTTCAATGCCCTTGGCCACGCTCACCAGCACGGTGCCCGCCTTCAGATAGGGGGCAATGCGCCGGGCGGTGGAGCGCACGGCGAAGGAGGGGGTGGCCAGCACCACCACCTGGCTCTGGGTCAGCACGTTGAGATCACAGGTCAGCTCCAGGGCCTGGGGCAGCTCCACCCCACGCAGCACCGGGTTCTCCCGGCTCTCCTGCATCTGGCGGCGCTTGTCCTCCCGGCGGCACCACAGGGAGACGTGGTGCCCGTTTTCCAGCAGTACCAGGGCCAGGGCGGTGCCCCAGCCGCCGCTGCCTACCACGGTGATGTTCATGCCTCACCCTCCTGAAGCTTCTTGTCTTCCTCCGGCTGCACTTCGTCCTCAGCAGCTTCCGCCTGTGTGGAAGTCTCCTCCGCCTCCGCAGGGGTCTCTTCCTCCTCATCGTCGGTGCTCTCCTGAACGGTGGCAGCCTCTTCCTCGTCGGTCTCTTCCTCGGCTACCGGTTCCGGCTGTTCCTGGGCTTCCGGGGGGTCTTCCGAAGCCGTCTCAGCCTCCGGATTCTGCTTTTTGTGCAGGGTGAACTTGGACTCGGTGCCCTTGGCAATGCGCACCATGTTGCCCCGGTGTTTCCACAAAATCAGGCAGCCGATGATGACGGCCAGCACGGTGATCAGCTCGTCCTGGTACACAAACCAG
>CABPXX010000107.1 GCA_902461475.1 uncultured Eubacteriales bacterium
CTAGCGGCTGACAGCTCCCCTTACACAGGGGAGCCAACAGACAAAATTCCTGTTGTCCTGCCTTTTCATCTTGTGTTATACTGAGAAGTAGTTTTTTCGGTACAAAAGGAGGTGACTTGCCGTGAAACGCCTGTGGGAGAATGCTCGGCAGGTTCCGCCCGTGGGATTTGTGGCAGACGTGGTGGAGCTGTATTTTGTCCACCGGGTCAGCCGCTCCGCCGCCGAACTGGCCTATTTTCTGCTTCTGACCTTTTTCCCCATTCTCATCTGCGTCTCCGCCTTCGTCTCCAAGCTCAACCTGGAGATGTCTGCGCTGCTGGAGGAGGCCAGCTACGTGCTGCCCCAGGAGGTTTTGGCCATTTTCCAGGACTATTTGCACTATCTGGACACCCACCAGTCCGACGCCATGCTGGTGGCGGGCGTGTTTATGTCCGCCCTGTTTGCCTCCGCCGCGGTGCGGGGATTGATGAACATCATGCACGAAATTTACGGCAGAGCCACCTTCCAGGGTATTTTCCAGCTCATTGCCAGCCTCATCTTTTCCGTGCTGCTGCTCATTACCATCTACCTGTCCATCACCGTGGTGGTCACCGGAAACTGGTTTTTCCGCATGGTGGGACAGCTGCTGAAACTGGAGGACCTGGTGGTCAAGGTGGACACCTGGCAGTGGTCCAAGTATCTGATACTCATTGCGCTGGTGTTTTTGTTTATCCTGCTGCTGTACCGGTTTTCTGCCCCGCTGGGCCATCCGCGCCCCCCGGTGATTCCCGGTGCGTTGGTGGCGGCGGTGGCGCTGACCGTGGCCTCCATGATTTTCTCCGCCTTTATGGAACACTCCACCCGGTACTCCCTGGTGTACGGGTCTTTGACCTCGGTGATCATCCTGCTGGTGTGGCTGTACCTGTGCGGCAACATCCTCATTGTGGGCAGCCTCATCAACTACGTCATTCACCAGAGAAAACACAGATAACGGTATAAAATTTCCCCAAACAGCCATTCTAAGGGCAGATCATCCGGGAGGTGACAGACATGTGGGAAGTGGGCGTGTGGGAGCCGGAGGAGCCGATGAGCCCCCTGCTGGTGGATCTGGCTGAGGGAGCAGGCTGCCTCATTCGGGCCTGCTGCGCCCCCCATCCCACCTGGAATACCCCTCTGGACCTGCTGGTGGTGGCTCCCCACGGGCCCCGGGCGGTGTGTCTGCCCCGATGCCGGGCCGCCCTGGTGCCCGGAGACGTGACCCCGCCCCAGTGCGCCGCCCCGCCCCCCATCTGGGTCAGCTACGGCTGTGCCAGCTGCAACACCCTCACCCTGTCCAGCCTCACCGCCCACTCCGCCGCTGTGGCGGTGCAGCGGGAATTTCCACACCTGGGGGGCGGCATTGTGGAACGTCAGGAGCTGGTGCTCCCCTATTCCGGCCCAGCCCCGCTGCCCTTTTTGGCCCAGGTGGGGACGGCGCTGCTGTTGGGTCTGCTGCCCTGAGAGGGGGAGCATTTTTTCTTCCGGGCTTTACGTCTCCAAAATCATATGATATAATTTTCAGCATAAGATTGGAGCTGATACTGCCATGGAAGAACTGGTAGAATTAAAAGAAAATATCACATCCCAACGGCCGGACAACTGGGACCGCCTGCCGGATATTCCCCTCTATATGGACCAGGTGGTGTCCTACCTCACCCGTCAGATGGTGTGTTTTGAGGAGGGGGACGGTCTGACCTCCGCCATGATCAACAACTACATCAAGGACGATCTGCTGGCCCGGGCCAACGGCAAGAAGTACGGCAAGGAGCACCTGGCCTATCTCACCGCCATCAGCGATCTCAAGCAGGTGCTCAGCGTGCGGGAGATGCGCACCCTGGTGGCCATTGGCAAGAATGTGGGCACCAGCCAGGAGCAGTACGACTACTTCTGCCGGGTGCTGGACCAGGCTCTGGACCAGGCCGCCGGACAGCTCAATGAAGAGGCGGAGGAGGAGAAGCTGCCCGGTATGGTGCTCACCTACGCCTTGCAGAGTTACGCCCACGGGCTGGTGTGTCGGCGGCTGCTGGAGATCATGGCCCAGAAGTCGGGGTGTGCCGACCTGTTGAAGGGTGGAAAAAAGAAGTAAACGGTAAGGAGGAACCAACCCATGTCAAACTACGTCATTGTCACCGATTCGTCCTGCGACCTGCCCGCCCACCTGGTGGAGGAGCTGGAATTACATACCGTGCCCTTGGCCTTCCTCTTTGGGGAGAAGACCTACTACAACTACCCTGACAACCGGGAGATGAGCCCCAAGGCCTTCTATGACCGCCTGAGAGCGGGGGAGATGGCCACCACCAACGCCATCAACGTGGGACAGGTGACGGATTTCCTCACTTCCTTCCTAGAAGAGGGCAAGGACATCCTGATTTTGAGCTTTTCCTCCGGCCTGTCTACCTCCTTTAACTCCTACACCATCTCCGCCCAGGACCTGGCCGAGCAGTACCCGGACCGCACCATCCGCGTCATCGACACCCTGTGCGCCTCCCTGGGCCAGGGTATGCTGGTGTACCAGGCGGCCCAGCTGCGCCAGGCAGGGAAGAGCCTGGACGAGGTGGCCCAGTGGGTGGAGGACAACAAGCTGCGCCAGTGCCACTGGTTTACCGTGGACGACCTGTTCTTCCTCAAGCGGGGCGGGCGGGTATCTGCCGCCACCGCCGTGGTGGGCACCATGCTGCAAATTAAGCCGGTGCTCCACATGGACAACGAGGGCCACCTCATCAGCGTAGCCAAAGCCCGGGGCCGCAAGGCGTCCTTGCAGGCCCTGGTGGACAAGGTGGGCCAGCTGGGGGAGGATGTGGCCAATCAGACCATGTTCATCAGCCACAGCGACTGTGAGGCGGACGCCCAGTTTGTGGCCGACCAGATCAAGCAAAAGTATGGCACCAAGGAGATTATCCTTAACTATATTGGGCCCGTCATCGGTGCCCACACCGGCCCCGGCTGCGTAGCCCTGTTCTTCATGGGCAAGCACCGCTGAACAACCAAAAGAAAAACCGGCGCATCTGCGCCGGTTTTTTGTCCCCCGCACAAGCAAAAGGCCCTTCCATTTCCCCCACAAAACTGGAATTTCTGGTCACAAAAACAGTTGACAAACCCCCGCCAACTGGATAAGATATAGAGGTTAAATGCGTGGAACAGGACGAGTACCCATCTGTCCCCCACCAGAGAGCCGCTCACTTGGGTGGAAGAGCGGCAGGGCGGGCCTTGGGGAATATCACCTGGGAGCTGCAAACCCAACGGGCAGGTGTTTGCCCCAGTAGGCTTTGCCGGGTTGGTCTCCGTTATTGGGACCCGTCGAGGGGTCTGTGCGTGAAGGCACAGGCAACGAGAGTGGTACCGCAGAGGTTATTCACACCTTTGTCTCTCATTTCAGAGGGACAAAGGTGTTTTTTGTCCCCAAAAACTCAAACACAGGAGGAATCCCACCATGGATTACAACAAGACCGTACACCTCCCCCAGACCGACTTCCCCATGCGGGCGGGCCTTCCCAAGCGGGAGCCTGAGCTGCTCAACGGCAAGTGGGAGGTAGAGACCTATCACAAGCTGATGAAGAAGAACGAGGGCAAGCCCAAGTTTGTCCTCCACGACGGCCCTCCCTACGCCAACGGCCACATCCACATCGGCACCGCCCTGAACAAGATCCTCAAGGACATCATCATCCGCTACAAGAACATGACTGGCTTCCAGGCCCCCTACGTCCCCGGCTGGGACACCCACGGCCTGCCCATCGAGTCCGCCATTTTGAAGGACAAGAAGATCAAGCGGGACGAGCTCACCGACTCCGAGTTCCGGGACAAGTGCCGAGACTTCGCCCTCAACTTCGTGGACATCCAGCGCAGCGAGTTCCAGCGCCTGGGTGTCATCGGCGACTGGGAGAACCCCTACCTCACCCTCAAGCCCGAGTTTGAGGCCAAGCAGGTGGAGATCTTCGGCAAGATGGCCGAGAAGGGCTACATCTACAAGGGCATGAAGCCCGTGTACTGGTGCCCCCACGACCAGACCGCTCTGGCTGAGGCCGAGATCGAGTACGCCGACGACCCCTGCACCACCATCTTCGTCAAGTTCCCCGTGAAGGACGACCAGGGCAAGCTTTCTGGCGTCACCGACCTTTCTAAGACCTACTTTGTGATCTGGACCACCACCCCCTGGACCATCCCCGGCAACTACGCCATTTCCGTCAACCCCGACTTCGACTATGTGCTGCTGAGTGCTCCCAACGGCGAGGTGTATATCCTGGCTGAGGGCCTGGTGGACTCCGTGTGTAAGGCCGCTGGCCTGGATCAGGATGCCTGCACCGTGCTGGCTACCTTCAAGGGCAGCGACTTCGAGCTGATGACCGCCAAGCACCCCCTGTTCGACCGGGAGAGCGTCATCCTCTGCGGCGACCACGTGACCCTGGATGCCGGTACCGGCTGCGTTCACACCGCCCCCGGCTTCGGCGCCGACGACTTTAACATCTGCAAGGCTTACGACGATGCGGGCAAGACCCACATCGGCACCCCCGTGCCCGTCAACGCCAAGGGCGTCATGACCGACGAGCGGTACAACGGCCAGTTCTACGCCAAGGGCAACGACCTGGTGGTGGCCGACCTGGAGTCCGAGGGCTTCCTGCTGGCCAAGGAGAACATCGTCCACTCCTACCCCCACTGCTGGCGCTGCAAGAACCCCATCATCTACCGTGCCACCGAGCAGTGGTTCTGCTCCGTGGACGCCATCAAGGACACCGCTGTGAAGAGCTGCGACAACATCTCCTGGCACCCCTCCTGGGGCAAGGACCGCATGACCTCCATGATCAGCGAGCGCAACGACTGGTGCATCTCCCGTCAGCGCAAGTGGGGCGTGCCCATCCCCATCTTCTACTGCGATCAGTGCGGGGCCGACATTGTCACCCCCGAGACCATCCAGCGTGTCTCCGAGCTGTTCCGGGAGCACGGGTCGAATGTCTGGTTTGAGAAGACCGCCGACGAGCTGGTGGAGGGTTTGGGCCTGAAGTGCCCCCACTGCGGTGGCGTCCACTTCTCCAAGGAGTCCGACATCATGGACGTGTGGTTCGACTCCGGCTCCACCCACGCCGCCGTGCTGGATGAGCGCCCCGAGCTGACCTTCCCCGCCGACGTGTACCTGGAGGGCGGCGACCAGTACCGTGGTTGGTTCCAGTCCTCCATGCTCACCTCCATCGCCGCCAAGGGCGTGGCCCCCTACAAGCAGATCATCACCCACGGCTGGACCGTGGACGGCGAGGGCAAGGCCATGCACAAGTCCCTGGGCAATGCCGTGTCCCCCGACGAGGTCATCAAGGACTACGGCGCCGACATGCTGCGCCTGTGGGTGGCCTCCGCCGACTACACCCAGGACATGCGCATCTCCCCTGAGATTTTGAAGCAGCTCAGCCAGGCCTACCTGAAGATTCGCAACACCGCCCGCTACATGCTGGGCAACCTGGCCGGCTTCGACCTCAACGCCCCTGTGGCCGTGGCCGACATGGTGGAGCTGGACCGCTGGGCCGTGCACCAGTTCAACAACCTGGTGGCTGCCTGCCGCGCCGCCTATGAGCGCTACGAGTTCCACGCCGCCTACCGTGCCATCTACAACTTCTGCGTGGTGGAGATGTCCAACTTCTACCTGGATATCATCAAGGACCGCCTGTACTGTGGCGATGAGGCGGG
>CABPXX010000108.1 GCA_902461475.1 uncultured Eubacteriales bacterium
GCATTGTCCGCCCTATGGGGCTGGATGGGGTGGCTGGTTGTCATCTGGGTGGTCTGTATGGCCATCGACTATATCACAGGTTCCGCCGCTGCTGCTCGGGCCGGGGAATGGAGCAGCGCAAAGGCCAGAGATGGAATCTGGCATAAGGCCGGGATGCTTGTGGTGGTCCTTGTGTCTGCTGGTGTGGACATGGTCCTGGCCCTCGTGGTTGAGAGAATCCCGGCCATTCAATTGCCATTTGAATTTGGAGGGCTGGTTTGCCCAGTCGTCCTTGTATGGTACATCATCACAGAGATGGGGTCCATCACAGAAAATGCTATGTCCATGGGCGCTCCCGTGCCCAAATGGCTCTCTCGTCTTCTATCCGCTGGGAAAAATGCGGTAGATGACGCAGGAGATGCTATTGTACCCGGAGAAAAGGAGGAAGAGTGAAATGAGACTCATCAAGTGTATTTTGACCGCCAACGACTGCTACAAGGCCGGGCGGACCATCACCCCAAAGGGCGTGATGGTCCACTCCACCGGGGCCAACAACCCCCTGGTGGCACGCTATGTCCAGCCCTCTAATAACGACCCCAACCGGGACTCCCTGCAGGCCACCATCGGCGGCAATCGCAACAACAACGACTGGAACAACCCCGGCCTGGATGTGTGTACCCACGCCTTTATCGGCAAGCTGGCCGACGGCGGCGTGGGCACCGTACAGACCCTGCCCTGGAACTACCTTGGATGGCACGCTGGCTATGGCAAGAAGGGCAGCGCCAACAATACCCACATTGCCTTTGAAATCTGTGAGGACGGCCTCACCGATCCCAACTACTTCGGCAAGGTCTACCAGGAGGCGGTGGAGCTCACCGCCATGCTGTGCAAGACCTACAACCTCAACCCCCTGGCCGACGGTGTGGTGATCTGCCACTCCGAGGGCTACAAGCGAGGGGTGGCCAGCAATCATGGTGATGTGATGCACTGGTTCCCCAAGTTCGATAAATCTATGGACACCTTCCGCTCTGACGTGGCCAAGGCCATGGGCTCGGCTACCGGTGGGAACACTGGCGGCTCCAACAGTTCCGGCAGCACCGGCACCGGAAATGAAATCATCAAAGGCTCCATCGTTCGGGTCAAGCAGGGGGCCAAGACCTACACCGGTGGCTCCCTGGCCTCCTTTGTGTACAGCCGTGACCATGTGGTGTCTGAGGTCTCCGGTGATCGCTGCGTCATCACCTACGGCGGCGTAGTAGTGGCCGCCGTCCGAATGTCTGACCTTACCCTGGTGAGCGGTGGCGGCTCTACCAGCACCGGTGAGTCCAGCTCCCAGGGCTTCAAGGCGTACACTGTGAAAGTCTCCGTCACTGAGCTGCGTATTCGCAGCGGTCCCGGCACTGATACCGACTCCAAGGGCTTCATCAAGCCCGGGGTGTACACCATCGTGGAGGAGTCCAGCGGCCAGGGTGCTACCAAGTGGGGGCGCCTCAAGTCTGGGGCGGGATGGATCTCCTTGGATTACGCCACCAAGTGTTGACGTGTCCAAGTTGGACACAGACACAAACAGACAAAGCCCCGCAGCTTACCGCTGCGGGGCTTTTGAAACAGCATTCAACTGTTTTTGTCTATATTTCAATCCGTGGGGCCAGGGTCGAGGCCCACCGAGTGAGAGCGCCTCCCTCACTCGACACTGTGATTGTATCACTCTGGCCTATGGCTGTCAACACCATCATCATATGCCGTCTTGAGCAACGCTATGACCTCCCCGATATGCTGGGCGCTGTACTTGTCCCACCAGTCCTCTGGGATGCGCTCGATGAGCTTATGGCATGTGTCTGGGTATCTCCGCCATCCGCTATACTCCTTGGCCTGCTCCACCTTTAACAGGGCCCGCCGCTCCTGAGCGGTAAGCCCCTCATACGCCTCTTTTGTCATAACGTCACGCATCCGCAGAATGCGCACCGTGGATGGTGCAGAGGAGAGCTCGCCCGGTGATATCCCGAGGGCCCCGCAGATAGTGCTCATATTTTTTGTGGTGACATTGTCCAGACTGGATTCCCCTGAGCACATCTTTTGGATCTGTCTCAAGTTAATCCCGGTCAGCGATGCCAATTCTGTTTGCGTCATACCTGCCGCAGCAAGTGCCTCTTTGATGGTCATAGTATTTCCTCCTTTTTTAGGCGGCGACATATTCGCCGGTCAGGTTGTCAACGTACCCAAGCTTGATTTCACGCTTAAGGTTCCAGGCGTTTGTGTAAATCCGGGTGGACACATAGGTGCGATTCTTGCCGTACTTGATCCAGTCATTGGCGACGGTCTTGTGGTTCCATCCGCTCTCATCGCCGACGGTGTCAGCGGTTTTAATGGCCTTGGCCAGAGCCCAGGCGGCCTTGAGAGCAACGGACATGGAGACGTTAGCGGTGCGGCGGATGTGCCAGGCGTTGACCATAATCTCATGCTTGTTATACATAACTCATTACCCCCTGGGCTGTGCCCCTCTTGATGGTTTAAGTATACGCCAATATTGGCGTAATGTCAAGAGGCAAAATAAAAAAGTGTCCAAGTTGGACACAGATTTTTCCCACCACTTTTTCCACCACTCAAATGGTGCTAGATGCGGCTGAATGCAACTTTCACAAACTGCGCCAGAGTATGAAAAAAGCCTTGAAAGTGTTGCAGTGCAACGCTTTCAAGGCTTTTTTGCTTGGTACGCCCGAAGGGACTCGAACCCCCAACATTCAGAACCGGAATCTGACGCTCTATCCAATTGAACTACGGGCGCATCTTTATGATGCTTGAATAGTATAGCAGGAAAATTTCCGTTTGTAAAGAAGAAAATAAAAAATAACTCCCAGAGACGGAAATAAGCATAGGCAAGGGCGGGGGATTGTGGTATCATACTATAATGGTAAGCTACAAAATTCCCCTCAGACAGCCGGAGGGGTCAAGCCCAGCAAAAGAAATGAGGTTAGAACGGTGAAAAAACGAGTGTTTCGCGGTGTGGGGCTGTGTGCCATGCTGCTGTGCCTATCGTTGAGCTTATGCGGTTGTATGTTTGAGCAGTCCGAGGGAATGTACGCCCTGCCCATCCTGCCCGAGGCATATTCCCAGCTCCAGAGCACCATCCAGGACGTGATGGACCAGCAGGGGGCGGAGTACGCCACCATCAGCTCGGGCAGCAACACCTCCACGGTGCAGCTGCTGGACCTCAATGGAGATGGAGAGCAGGAGATGGCGGCGGTGTTTCTCCGGGTCACCTCGGCAGAGGAGAAGCCGCTGCGGGTGTGCCTGTTCCGCAAGGGTGCGGACAACGACTACCGCCTAACTTATGTGGTGGAAGGGGACGGCACCTCCATCAACTCCGTGACCTATGAGGACGTGACGGGGGACGGGACCCTGGACCTCATCGTCTCCTGGCAGATGAGCACCAAGGTGCATATCCTCTCGGCCTATACCCTGTTGGACGCAGGGGTCAGCGAGCTGATGAGCACCACCTATAATGAGAGCTATCTGGTCACCGACCTGGACCAGGACGGCGCCAAGGAGATCGTGGTCTGTCACCAGGACAGCACCGGGGATGGGGCCAACCTGGCGGAATTTTACGACTATAACGGCGGTGTGATGACTATGACCTCCTCCGCCCCCCTGTCCAATGGCATCTATGGGGTATACTCCATGGTGCCGGGCAAGTTGGCCGACGGCACCCCGGCGGTGTTTGCCTCCTCGCTGTTCTCCGGCGGGACTCTCACCGACGTGATGACGGTGGCGGACGGACGCCTGCACAATGTCACCTTAAACAAGCAGGCGGGTTACAGCGAGGTAACCTCCCGGGTGGACACCGGGGTGTCCCTGTCCGACATCAACAAGGACGGCGTGCTGGAAATCCCCATTCCCGTGAAGCTGCCCAGCGTCAAGGAAGGGGAGGAATCCGAAGAGTCGGTGATTTACTGGTGCCAGGTCAACGCCAACGGTAGCCTGGCCATCAGCTGTGTCACCTACCACTGCCAGGCTGACGGCTGGTACCTGGTGTTGCCAGACAACTGGCCGGAGAACATCGCCGTGGCCCGGGATGACTCGCTGAGCCACCGGGGCGAGCGTTCGGTGGTGTTCTACTATAACTCCGGGGAAGAGGGCCAGGAGCCCAAGCCCTTCTTGACCATCTACCGCCTGACCGGCAGCAACCGTCAGGCCCGGGCCATGCTGCCTGGCCGTGTGACCCTGTACAGCGACAGCACCACCATCTACGCCGCCTCCTTGGAAGAGGGCGTGTGGGATTGCAAACTGAAAGCCAACGAACTGGCCCAGCGGTTCTTCCTCATCACCGTGGCCTGGGACAGTGAATCTTAAAGGAGTGAGCCACCATGAAAAAAGTATTGGTATTGGAGGACGAATCCAACATTCGCAGCTTTGTGGTCATCAACCTGAAGCGTGCGGGATATGAGACCATCGAGGCGGGCACCGGGGAAGAGGCCCTGGAGCAGATCGCCCGGCACCCGGATATCCGGGTGGCGCTGCTGGACATTATGCTCCCCGGCGAGATGGACGGTTTTGAGGTGTGCCGCCGCATCCGGGCGGGCAATTCCCAGATCGGCATCATCATGCTCACCGCCCTCACCCAGGAGATGGACAAGGTCACCGGACTGATGACCGGGGCGGACGACTATGTCACCAAGCCCTTCTCGCCCGCCGAGCTCACCGCCCGGGTGGACGCCCTGTACCGCCGCACCGGCGGAGAGACCACCCGGGAGACCGACGAGATTCATCAGCCCCCCTTCCTCCTCAACACCCGCAACCGCACCCTGGAGAAAAACGGCCAGCGGGTGAAGCTGACCCAGGTGGAATATTCCATCGTCAAGCTGTTTATGGACAACCCGGGGAAGGCCCTGGCTCGGGAGGAGATTCTGGACGCGGTGTGGGGCAAGGACTACATCGGAGAGCTGAAGATCGTGGACGTGAACATTCGCCGCCTGCGCATCAAGCTGGAGGACGACCCCCAGAACCCCACCTACATCAACACCGTCTGGGGCTTTGGCTATAAATGGGGCTGCTAATGCGGCGTGAAGAGCATGGAGAGGATATAAGATGATTTGGAAGAAGATCCCCCTTCCCGGCAAGCGGAAGAAGGAGGGACAGGAGCAGAAGAAAAAGGCGGTGCGCCGGGGCGTGCTGCGTCGCCGCTGGCTGGTGAATACCCTTGTGATCACCTTTGTCATTGTGGCCATTGCCGTGTCCGCCTTCTCCCTGGCCATTTACAACTACTACCTGGCCACCATCGCCGCCACCCTGGAGAGCAAGGCCCAGACGGCGGCCGGGATGTTTCAGAACTACACCGAGACCACCTACCTCTATGCGGCCCGGCAGTTCATCAACCAGTTTGAGGAGAAAAACACCATCGAGGTGCAGTTTCTCACCCCCGACGGCGAGGTGCGCATGACCTCCCTCATGGATATCTCCGGTGCCACCCCCCAGGGGGATGACATTGAGGAGGCCATCCAGACCAAAGAGCTGTCCACCTGGCGGGGGGAGGACACCTCCACCCAGGACTACCTCATGGCCGCCTCCGCCCCCATCGTGTACAACGGCTCCGGGGGGGGGGTGGGGGGGCCGGTGCCCCCTCATGGACAT